>NZ_MNUD01000022.1:65670-82222 GCF_001917295.1 Akkermansia sp. 54_46 | reverse complement strand
GTCCCAAGCAGCTGAAGGGCCAGAGTAAACACGGTATGCCTGTCCATGCCTGAAAGCATGGCAAGACAACTGCATCAAAGAAAGCGTGACGGTGTCACACGGCCGGAAACCTTACAACTCCGGCAGGGACTCCGCGGCAGAACGCAGCTGATCCGCGGAAGGGCGGATGTACACGCTATGCACGGCGGAAGAATCATGCCCCACCAGCTCCATGGCCAGCCCCTGCGATACGCCTGATGCCTGCAACAACGTGGCGGCCGTCGCCCGAATGCTGTGGAAGGACTTGCTGTTCATCCTCCGTCTGCGGCCGCCGGCCGCTCCATGCACCACGCCGATACCGTGCGTTCTCAATAACAACCCGAACTGGGCGGAAGCCCCATCCCCCAGGGCCAGCAGGGGCGCGTGAAGCAATGCGTCCGCCGGTTCCCCGGCTTCCTTCCAGCGGGCAAGCGCCCACTGGTAAAAGCCCTCCCTCATGGGCTGGTCCATCCAGCGCCCCGTCTTCCCAGTATCAAAGCGCACAACGCGGCGTTCCCAGTCAAACTGATTCCAATTCAACCTCAAAATGTCCCCCAACCGCTGGCCAAAGGTCTCAAACGAGCAGCGCACCGCGGAACTCCACAGGGGCGGGAAATGCTCAATCATGTAGCGGATCTCGTCAATAGTGAAGGCTTCCTTGTGCAGCTTTTCCCCGGCACGGTCCGGGGGAATGGAAACGCCGGCGCACGGATTGCGGTCAATTACTTCCGCATCCACGGCGTCCGCAAATGCCTGGGAAAGAGCGGCCAGGTCTTTGGCCACCGTCTTTTGCCTGACTTCTTCCCGGCGGGCCGCCACAAAGCCCTTGATGTCCGCCTTGGTGATCAGACGCAGCGGGGCGTCAGCCCGCGTCCCAAGATAAGCGTAAAAATGCTTGTAGGCCGTCCTGGCGTTCCGCGCCGTATCTTCCGACACCAGCGCCGCCTTGCGCCTCACATAATCTTCGCACCAGGCACGCACGGAAACATTATTGTGCGCTTGGTATTCTTCCGCCTCCGCGCAGGCTATCTGCACGCCCCGCTGGTAGGCGAGCCGTTCCGCCAGCTTGGCCGTGATGCGGTCTCCTTCAAATTCTCCGCCATTCACAGGAACTTTCGTGGAACGCCGTTTCATCTTGCCGTCCGGCCCCTGAAACGTCACCATCCAGTAGGGGGAGGATTTTTCCTTGTTAATGGACAGACGCCCCTTGTAAAAAGGCTTGCTCATACCTGTAATATTTCCTGTAAGGGTTTTGTAATATGGTTTACGTAAGAAAACTTACGCGTACTTTATTCATAATCCCTAGCAATATCAAGGTTTGCGTAGGTTTTCTTACAGAAACTTTTGGAGCGGATGATGGGATTCGAACCCACGACATCAACCTTGGCAAGGTTGCGCTCTACCCCTGAGCTACATCCGCTTTAAATGAGCCAGCGAACCGGAAACGGCCGCTGAGGGATTTATACGCCTATCACGGGAAAAAGCAACCTTTATTTTGGCTATTTTCTCATCCGCATTCATCCCCGCTCTGCCGAACTGCATCAAAATGCGGCTTATCAATGAAATTCTCTCGTCAGACGCGAATACACATTCTATGCTGTGACGGCATGAAAGAGCTCCTCATCACCCTTATTACGCTGGCAGGCTTGTTTATCGGCGTGTATTACCATGATTCCCTGGTGGGCGGCGGACAGGAGGACCAGCAGCAGAAGACGGAAACTTCCGTCTCTGGGCAATAATCACCGGCAATCATGACCCCGGCTCTCCGGAATCCCTGTTTTTCCGCCATTCTCTGCGGCACGGCGCTGCTGGCCCCGCCAGCGCCGGCTCAGTCCGCTGATGGAGCCGGTCTTCTGGCTTCCACCCCGCAATCCGTAGAGGATTTGCAGCGGATTGAACGCCAGCTTCAGCAAATGCTTCCCCGGGTGCTTCCCGCCCTGGTCTGCATTGAATTAAACAACGGCAGCGGCTCCGGCATCCTGGTTTCGGAAAAAGGCCTGGTCTTTTCAGCGGCCCACGTTGTGGACAAGAAAGGAACCACGCTCAAAATCATCCTGCCGGATGGAACGCGCCTTCCAGGAAAAACCACGGCGCAAAACAGCAATTCGGACGCAGGCATAGCCAAAATCACATCCCAATTGAACAAAAAACTGCCCTGCGTGGAAAAAGCGGAAAAAATGCCTCGTGTGGGGGACTGGGTGTTCGCGCTGGGGCACGGCGGGGGGCTGGACCGGAAACGCGGCCCGATGGTGCGCCTGGGGAGGGTGGTTTCCCTCAAGAACGGCGTCATTCAGACGGACTGCAAGCTGATTCGCGGGGATTCCGGCGGCCCTCTTTTCAACCTGGATGGAAAGCTGATTGGCATTCACAGCAGGGTCGGTTCCGGTCTGGAAGACAATCTTCACGTGCCCATGAAGGATTTCAACGCTCTGACGGAGGAGACAGCGGAAGGAAAGACCTCCCTGACGCCGTCACCGGAACAGGACAGCCAGCCATTCTCCACTCAGCCATCATGAAATTTCCTTTCTGCATCTGCCTGTTTCCCCTGGTTTTCGCCCTGTTCCACCCCGCTCTGGCGGAAGGAAATAACGGAAGCCTGGATTTTGAACAGAGAATCAACGGGAAAGCCGTTCTGAAAACTATCGAGCCCATCCGCGAACGTCTTCAGGACTTGAGCGCAGTTTTCTTTTCCGGTCACGATGTTGTGATTTACGGCATTGTGCTGAGCCCGGACGGCTACATCGCCACCAAAGCCTCGGAACTCCATTCCTACAGGGATCTGACCATCCGGGTAGGTTCTTCCAAATATGGGCAGTTCAGGGAAATTGGCTCGGACCCGTCCACAGACATCGCAGTAGTGAAAGTGGAAGCCGCCGGGCTGCACGCTCCCGGCCCCGTCAGCAATGATGCCGCCATGGGAACCCTGGTAGTCAGCAACGGCTCCACAACCCGTACGTCCAGACGGCCCCAGCTGGGAACCCTTAGTGCGGAGCAGCGCCCCATCCCGAACGGAGACACCGCCTACCTGGGCGTCGTTTTCGGCACCCCCTGTACCATTCAGGAAGTTACCAAGGACGGCCCCGCCGCCCAAGCCGGGGCCAAGGCCGGAGATGAGATTCTGGCGGTGGACGGCACGCCCGTTACTGCTCTGGACGCCGTTTCCCCCATTCTGTCCAGGAAAAAAGTTGGAGAAAGAGTGACACTGAAAGTCAAACGCAAGGATAAAAGGTTATCCTACACCATCACGCTGGGTTCCAGACGCCAGGCCCTGGGAGGAAACGCTCCTGAGGATTCCAATGACCTGATCAGCGGCGGGTTCAGCAAACGCAGGGATGATTTCCCTATGGTCCTCCAGCATGACACCCCTTCCCGGTACACGCTGATGGGTGGCCCGCTGCTCAATCTCAAGGGGGAACTCATCGGCATGAACATCGCCAGAGTGAACCGGGCGGAAAATTACGCCCTGCCCATCAGCGTTGTGCAGAAAAGCGTGCAAAACATCCTGAAAAACGCGCCCCAGCCGGAAAAATAGCTCAGGAAAATACCGGAACATTTTATTTTCCCGGTACGGAAGAAGCTGTACGTTTGCCTTTCCTTTTCCCCTGCGTGGCATCCGGAGAAACAGGACGGATTTACATGCCGGGAACATCAGCGGCATCCGGCACCGTCTTGGGTTTCACGGTAGGATCATAATGGACGGCTCCCGTCACACGTACGCTTCCGTCCGGAAGAAAGACCATGGAGGGAGCTCCCACCACCTTTTTATAGTACTGGAGCTTCTCCATCGTTCCCCGGTAGTTGATGCGGGAATACGCGCTCAGCATGGGAGTAGTTGGGAAGAAGACATGGACATTCGCCTTGCCGTCCACCATGCACTGCGGACGCGTGGTCCCCAGCCAGTCTCCGATGCACACGGCATTGTAGGCCACTCCCGTATCCGGATCCTTCGTCTGCACATACAACTTCTGGATCCCCCGCACGGCAATGGTGCAAACGGAAAAAGTGCACCGCTTGGCACTGGCCGGAATAGCTACGGTCTGGGACCACATGGGCGTTCCCGTCCGGACGGCAAACAGGGATTTCTGGGAAGCAAACATGTCCTTCTGGTTGGGCATTTTGACAACGGCCTGCACATGGTAGTTGCCCTCACGGGACAAGTCATAGAAATGGCGCAGATCAATCTTGCGGGAAACGCTCATGCCGGCCGGAACCTTGAGAGGCGGAAACAGGGCAAACTTGGACTGGGGGAGTTCCGCCCCCGCAGTGGAATGCTCCACATGGATATCCAGCCAGGAGGAATATTCCCGGCTCTTCAATTCCACCGGCACGCCGGAATTGTTGGTAATGGTCAGCCTCATGTACATGGCTTCCCCGCTGAGGAAAGTCTTCTTTTCCGGAACTACTTTCACGTAAATCTGGGCCAGGGCCCCGGACGCCCCCAGAAGGGCCAGCAGCATTGCAAGGATATGTTTCATGGTATTGGTATGTTAAGTATTGTCGTTAAACAAGTCAGCGGACATCCCGCACGATTCTGAACCCCAGGTTGTCCCGTCTTTCGCCGCGGGAGCGCAGGTATTCCACCCGGTTGGAGATGCCGGGCTGCCTCCAGTCTCCGCCGCAGGCCACCGGTCCCGGAGGCTCCTTCACGCGCGCAGGATCCTTTTCCATGGAAGAAGTCCATTCCATCACGCCGGAAGCCATGCCGCACACGCCGGTCTTTAAATCATGATCATTGCTGTATCTGTCAATCACCAGCGTCCTGTCCCCCTTCTCACCCGTTTCCAGCATATTCCCCAGAGCCATCCACTCCCCGCGCTCGGGCAGGCGGTAGCGCGGTTCTCCGGGGGCCACGGGCTTCCAGCTCGCATACGCCCAGGCATCCCAGAAAGTGACGTTGACGACGGGAGAGCGGGGTGTTATTTTCCTGCCTTTCCATTTGCCTCCCGGCGTGGAAGCCGCCTTCCACATAGCCTCCCAGTCCTGGGGAATATGGGAAGCAGTCCTCTTGTCCGGCTGGTCCGGGTGGGAATATTCCTCCCTCAGCTCCGGAGTGAGGCGTGCCCACTGGTCCAAAAACAGGCGGTAGGATTCCAGGGTAATTTCATGGGCTCCCACAATCAGTTCCCCTCCTCCGGGAAGAGTTACGCGGACTTCCGTATGATCGCTGGCGGAAAAATCCGGATAATGTTTAGGAGCCGGAACATGGGGACGGGATACGGTTTCCTTCTCCCGGGGGAATAAAAGAAGAACGGCAGCCGCGGCTATCCCCGCGCCCAGCAGGCCCGTTCCGGCCCAAAGCAGCCTTTTTCCGGCTTTTCCGCGGGATTCCACGGGGACGGTATAGCGGTGGGTGGTAACCCGAGGGGAAAGCCCCAGCTGTTCGCGAACCGCAGCAACCAGCTCCATAACCTGGTCCCATTGCATCGGCTTTCCGTTCTGCCCTTCCCTCATCCATTCCAGCAGGGTGCGCATCCGCGTGGTTCCGGGCACATCCGGAGTCACCAGAGGAGGCAGGTCGATGCCCAGGCGCTTCATCTGGTCGCGGGATGTTTCTTCGTGAAAGTCACCGGGCACGGCCGTATTCATCAGCCGCACGGCAGACTTGTCATCCAGGAAAATGTGACGCGGCTCCATGATATTGAAAGCGGTCCGCAGACGCTCATACCTGCCGCACACGTTGCCGACCGTTTCAATCACTTTCAGCAAATCCTTCATGGACAGGGTCTGCCCGCGGTCCAGCATGGACTGGAGGGATGAGCCTCCCAGCTGTTCGCTGGTGACGAACCAGTATCCCTGGGCCTGGGACGCTTCATAGACGGTGCCCAGCACCGGAGCATTAATGGCGGCGCGCGTGCGGGCCTTCATCAGAAAATCCTCCACGCCCACCCCCTCCGGATTGTCCGGATCCAGCAACTCCAGAAACACGGAACGGTCCATGCCCTGCTGGATGGCCTGATAAAGAATTCCTCCGCGCGTGCGGCCAATGAATGCCACCAGCGTGTAATCGCCAAAGTTGTGGGGAAGATCAAACATTGGACAAATCAGGCATCAGGGAGGCAAAAGGGATTCATAAGACTCAGAAACCGGAGCCGCCTCTACAGGGGGAAGCAAACCGCCGTCATAAATCTCGGGCAGTCCGGAAGGGGAACTCTGGTTCATCTGTTCCAGTAAAAATAGCACGGGAGGGGAAGCATGGCAATCCATCGGTTCTCCCTTGTAATACAATTTAGCGGTATATCCGTAATATTTCAGGCTTCCATAAGCAATCGTCTCTTCTTCCGTCAGGGGAGGCATGTAGTAGGTTATTTCCATGATTTCCTCACCGTCCGCCCAATCCGCGGGTTCCGTAACGCACCGGGAAGAAGGCTCGGGCGCGTGCGTCTTTTCCACTTTCTTCCCATTGACTTTGTCAAAAAACTGGACAATGACGCGCAAATCCTCCGGCCTGACATTCAGGCCATCCTTCATCAGAATAGGCACCATCAGCTTGACGCGCTCCCCGGCGGGGCATTCCGGATCCCGGTATTCCAGAATAGTGCCGAAGGACATATCCCCCCGCAAATCCGCCGGGCTGGAAAAGCCGGCCTGGAGGTGCCGCGCCGCACGCGCAAAATATTTCCCCGCCTTCTCCCGCTGGGTATATACTTTCAGAAAAAACTCCCGTGACTTATCCGCATTCCTCAGCCATTCATAGGTAAGTCCATAATAATAAAGCACCACCGGATTATCCGGCTCCAGCCTCATGGCCTGCTCCAGCTTCACGACCGCTACTTTGAGGTCACCTTCAATCTGGGCGTAACGAGCCGCCTTGACAAGCTCTGCCACTTCCTCCGTCATGGGAGGCATGACCTCGTCCGGATCCTCAGCAGGAAGGGATGCCCCGCTAGCGGAGTCCTCCCCTCCCGCAACGGCCGCGGCCACCGGTACAGAATCGGCAGCCGGATCTGACAAATCTGCTTCCCGGAGCATTTCTTCCACGGAACGGGGCTTTTCAGAAGGGGGTGCCGGAACATCCGCCATATGCACTGTCTCCTCAGCCGCCCCATTCTCAACGACTCCGGCCGGACGCTCCTGCTTCTCCCGTGCCGGAACGGGAACAGGCTTCTCCACCACTTTTTCCACCACCACGGTACGGACAGACAGGCTGAAAGAAACGCCCACCATCAGCAACAGAACAAACGCCAGCCCACCCAGCGTCCAGCAGGCGACGCCGAACGCACGGTCATTGGCGCCCTTTTCCGGTGGAAGGGATTCGCTCATACGGCACGTTCCTCGTCCTCCTGCCGGGCAGGCGGCCCGCCGGCATCAGGAATTTCTTCATAATCCACTATTTCTCCTCTGTAGAGAGACAGAAGAGCCTTCATGAAATCTTCCGCGTTATGGGGAGAATCCTCCTTCCGGAAGCCGCCGTAAGTCAGGCCGTCCAGCCTGATTCGGGCTCCTCCGCATTCCGGTTTCAGCGTCGCTATGGCCAGTCCCTTCAGTTTCCATCTGCGCAAATCCAGACGGGCAATGTCATCCACGCGGAAAACCACGCCGGCGGCCGTCACCTCTTTCCCGTTCAGGGACATTTTCCTGCCGCGCGTTCTCACCAGGAAAAACAGAGCCACCATGGCAAGCGCCAGGCAAATGCACCCGGCCACCCACTGTTCAAAAATTTTGGAGGCGTCATACGGGTGGTCCACCGGCTTGATGGGGTAGTGCTTTTCCCCGGAATAAGATTGCCACGCAGCGCTCCAGCCCTTGCCGGGGGTGGACATCAGACTGTAATCCGCCAAAATGTCAGGCCACGGCACCGCGTTCCGATTCACGTCGGAAGGAATTTCGTAGCCCTCCGGAAAATCCACGGTGCGCGCCAGAACAATGCGCTCCCAGTCCCCCGCGGACGCCCCTTTCCCGCTCACCTCACGGTCAAACACGGCTCCAGCGTCCACGAACGCCTTGTGCATGAAAAACTCCAGGTTTTTTTGAGGGTATCCGGTGGAAGCATCATAATAAAAATACACTCCGAACCCCAGAAACATGAGAGCCATGATAACCGCCCTGCCGGTAAACCACATGGTCGGCTTACATTCTACCGTGTCAGACTGCATGCTTCCTACATACCAGCAAATCCATGCCCTTGACCATAAAAAAAGCGCACCTCCCCCTCCTTTGCGGGAAAGCGGAGCGTCCTGTCGCCCCACGGATATCCGGAACGCACGGCTTCGGGAAAAAAAACAGGGCGGCATTCCCTGCCGGGAACGTATCCGGAAAATCTTTCCCTGTCTTCTTCTTGGCTTGATTTATTTTGTGAAAGTTAAATAATAGCACGCGCAGGGATTCCCCGCTCCGACAAAAAGGACCGGAAACGCTGTAATCCCTTACGCCGGCCCGCATTATTTTTTCCGCATATGAGACCAAGTCACCCTCAATACCGCCGCATGGACGCCGACCCCGGTTACAATTCCCAGGCAGACGACCAGGTGGACGCCGATATGGAACAGGCCCAGCTGAGGCTGGAACAATTGCGGAAAGAAAAGGAGGAAGTGGAAAACTCCCGCCGCCGCCTGGAAGAATGCCATATGCGCAAAGCCAGGTTTATGGACCAGCAAAATGAGCTGGGCGACCGCATGGTCAACGCTGCAGACCTCATCGGCCGGGAAGTGGAAAGCCTCCGCCAGGAAAGCAATGAACTGGAACAAATCCACATGGCGCTGACGCGCAGCCTGAAAATGCTCAGCACCGTGCGCCCGGATGAATGGCCTATTGAAAATACGGACAACCTCATCAGCCAGGGCCAGCAGGTCATTGACCGCTGCGAGGAAGAATTCGCGGATGCCGTCCAGCAGTGCGCGCGCATGCAGCATACCAAAGTGCTCACCGGGGTGCGCCGCTCCAGCAAAGTGCGCATCAGCTCCCGAGAATTCATGACCCAGTTCCTCCAGGGCCTTTCCTTCCATCTTCCCCTGCTCCTGATTGCCCTCATCATCCTCTTTTTCATCTGGATTTTCAGCCCTTCCGCATCATGATTAAAAGAAAAACCAAACGCCGTTCCTCCGAACTGGCAGAACTGGATCGTGCCTCACGGGAAATTGAGAGCCGTATCCAGGAATTGGAAGCCTCTCTCAAACGCCCGTCCCAGCAGACCCGCATGCGCCTGGACCGCAATACCATGCCGCCTCCTGACCGCGTTCGGGAGGGCAACCAGAACCGGGCACTGCGTGCCGTAGTGGCCCGTGACGGACGCGCCACCAACATGAGGCGGGAACTGCGAGAAAACTTCATGCTGCTGGGCCTGCTGATCTGCGCCATCGCCGCTTCCTTCTGCTGGATCGTCCGCCTGCTGGAACAACAGTAGGCAGCCCCCCTTCTTTTCCGCATCTTTTCTACATTACACCATGAGCACGCCCCAAATAGACGTAGCCTACATTGCCAAGCTGGCACGCATTGACCTGACGGAGGAAGAAACAGCTCTCTTCTCCAAAGATCTGGACAAAATCCTGGCCTATATCACCAAGCTGGAATCCTACGATGTCACGGGCATCGCCCCCATGAACCATCCTCTCCCGGCAATGGATGTGATGCGCGAAGACATTCCTGAAACCGGCTTCACCCAGGAAGAAGCCCTTTCCAATGCCCCTCAGCAGTCCCAGGGGCAATTCCGCACACCCAAGGTGGTGGAATCCGCCTGATCCTCGCGCTTCCTTTTCCCTTCACCTTTCAACCGTCTTTACCCTTTCCTTCTCATGTCAAAAATTCAAGGCACCCTGGCCCAGTGGCGTGACCGCCTGCGCCGCAAGGAACTCTCCCCTGCCGAACTGGTCAACCTGACGGCGGACGCCATTGAGGCGGACCGGACAACCAACGCCTACATCTCCTTTGACCGCGAAGCAGCCCTCCACGCCGCGGCCGGAGCGGATATTTCCAGCCCCCTGGCCGGCATCCCCATCGCCGTGAAGGACAACATCAATGTCCTGGGCCAGCCGACGCGCTGCGCCTCCCGCCTTCTTTCCCCTTATGTCGCTCCTTATGACGCCACCTCCATCCGCCTGCTGAAGGAGGCGGGCGGCATCCCGCTAGGCCGCACGAACATGGATGAATTCGCCATGGGTGCCAGCGGAGAAAACTCCGCTTACGGCATCACGCGCAACCCGGAAGCCCCGGACCGCATTCCCGGCGGCTCCTCCAGCGGCTCTGCCGCCGCCGTCGCATCCGCTACTGCTATTGCCGCACTCGGTTCCGACACGGGCGGTTCCATCCGGCAGCCGGCCGGGCACTGCGGCATCGTGGGCCTCAAGCCTACCTACGGGCGCGTTTCCCGTTACGGGCTGGTAGCATTCGCCTCTTCCCTAGACCAGATCGGCCCCATGACCCAAACAGTGGAAGACGCAGCCATCCTGCTCCAGGCAATCTCCGGACACGACCGGAAAGACTCCACATCCGCAAACTGCCCCGTGCCGGACTTTGAAGCTGCGCTGGGCCGCGACGTCAAAGGGCTGAAAGTGGGCATCCCTTCGGAATACTTTACCTCCGGCAACCATCCGGGCATTTCCGAGGCTGTGCAAAACACCGTGAAACAACTGGAAAACCTGGGTGCGGAGCTGGTGGAAGTCAACCTGCCCCACGCGGATGCCGTCGTCGCCGCCTACTACATCATCGCCTGCGCGGAAGCGTCTTCCAACCTCTCCCGGTTTGACGGCGTGCGCTACGGAAAGAGGGCGGAAGATGCCGCCGGACTGGTGGAACTCTTCTCACGTACCCGTGAAGAGGGGTTCGGGCCGGAAGTCAAGCGCCGCATCATCCTGGGCACCTACGTGCTCAGCTCCGGTTACTATGACGCTTACTACTCCCGCGCTCAAAAAGTCCGCTCCCTGGTCGCCAGAGATTTCGCGGAAGCCTTTTCCAGGGCGGATATCATCGTAGGCCCCACCTCTCCCGCTCCCGCTCCCAAAATCGGAGATTCCGCGCTGGATCACCTCCAGACCTATCTGGCGGACATCTACACGATCCCCGCCAACCTGGCCGGCCTCCCCGCCATGTCCATTCCCTGCGGAACCGTCAGGGAAAGCGGCATGGAACTTCCCGTGGGCTTTCAGATGATGGCTCCCCATTTCCGGGAAGACCTCCTGTTGAAAACCGGATTTGCCCTTGGGAAATAATAGGATTTTTTCAACGTAAGTGCCCGGCATACTGTCTCACCCGCTATCAGAATCATGGACACCCGAGAATTCAACGAAATTATCGCCGCGAACTCATCGTGGATTTCTGCTCTCAGAACGGAAGTCGGCAAGGTGGTCATCGGCCAGCAGGCGCTCGTGGACAGACTAATCCTCAGTCTCCTCTGCAAGGGCCACGTCCTGCTGGAAGGCGTGCCCGGCCTTGCCAAGACGCTCTCCGTAAAAGCCATGGCGGGCACGCTGCATGCACAGTTTGCCCGCATCCAGTTTACGCCGGATCTTCTTCCGGCGGATTTGCTGGGCACAATGATCTATAATCCGGAAGAAAGGCAGTTCACAGCCAAAAAAGGCCCGATCTTCGCCAATCTCATTTTGGCGGATGAAATCAACCGCGCCCCGGCCAAAGTGCAATCCGCCCTGCTGGAAGCCATGCAGGAACGCCAGGTAACCCTGGGTGAAACCACCTACCGTCTGCCGGACCCCTTCCTGGTGCTTGCCACGCAAAACCCGATTGACCAGGAGGGCACCTACCAGCTCCCGGAAGCCCAGCTTGACCGTTTCCTCTTCAAGGTGCTGGTCACCTACCCCACGCGCGAAGAAGAACTCCAGGTGCTGGACCTCATGGCCAGCTCCGCCAAACCGCCGGAAACCTCCCCGGTCACCACGCCGGAACAGGTGGCGGCCTCCCGCGACCTAGTAAACCAGATTTATATTGACGACGCCGTGCGCGGCTACATCGTGGATCTGGTGCGCGCCACCCGTTTCCCGGAAACGGTGGACGTGAAGTTGCGCGGTCTCATCCGCGCGGGGGCATCTCCCCGCGCTACCATCAACCTGGCTCTGGCGGCCCGCGCCAATGCCTTCATGCACCATCGTTCCTTCGTCACTCCACAGGACATCAAGGACCTGGCCCACGATATCCTGCGCCACCGCATCCTGCTCTCTTATGAGGCTGAAGCGGAAAACATTTCCACGGACGACGTCATCGACCACATCCTGACGAAAGTCCCCGTGCCGTGACGGCAGGAAGGCGGACGCTTCCGCGCCCGCCCTTATCCTTCAGGCCCCAAGGGGCGCCTTGCCGGAACCTGATTGAACCCAAACAGGGAAAATCATTTCATGGATAAAGCCTCAGACATTCTCAAGCGCGTACGCCGCATTGAACTGCGCGCCAGGCATCTGGCCACGGAAAACTTCGCCGGGCAATACCAGTCCGGCTTCCGCGGACAGGGGCTGGACTTTGACGACTTCCGGGAATACATGCCGGGAGACGACCCCCGCTTCATTGACTGGAAGGTAACGGCCAAGATGAACTCCCCTTTTGTCCGCCGTTTCCGGGAGGAACGGGAACAGGCCGTCATTCTGGCGGTGGACGTCAGCGGATCCATGCACTACGCCTCCTCCGCGGCCCGCGTCTCCAAACTGGACTATGCGGCGGAAGTAGCGGCAGTGCTCGCCTACAGCGCTGCCCAGAGCGGAGACAAATGCGGCCTCCTCATCTACGGGAACAGCCACTCCCATTACATCCCCCCGGCCAAGGGAGTCAAGCAGACCCTGCGCATCGTCCGCGAAATCGTAGCCAGTAAAAACGATGGAACCGACCAGAACATTTCCGATGTAGCACGGCAACTTGTCCTTTCCCAGAAAAAAGCGGCCATGGTCATTATGATCAGTGACTTCTGGGGCGAAAACAACAAAGCCGCCCTGGGGCAGCTCAACTTCAAGCATGACTTCATCCCCATCCGCATCGCAGACCCGATGGAACTGCATCTGCCGGATGCCGGACGCGTCATCCTGAAAGATCCGGAAACTGGCAAAAGCATGTTCCTGAACCTTTCCCGTCAGGATGTCCGGGAAACCCACGCCAACGCCGTGCATCTGCACCGCGAGAAATGGACGCAGGATTTCCGCCGCCTGGGCATCGACTTCCTGGACTTGCAGACCACGGACAACTTCATGCCTCCCCTCCGGGCCCTTTTTGCCAGAAGATCCCGTAAATTTTCACGCTAATCCTCTTCTCCGCCAGACATGCCAACCCCCGCCACTTTTCAGTCCCCACCCACGGCAATTCCGGAACCGCCGGCGTTTCCCTCCCTGATGGAAACACAATCCCCGGATGCCTACTTCCAAGCGGGCTTTTGGGATGCGTGGGGCATCTGGATTATTTTAGCCTCCATCCTTCTGGCCGTTGCTATCGCCGTCATTGTGCTCATCCGCAGGAAGGGACGCATCCCCGCCGCGCCGCTCAGCCCGTCGGAAACCGCTATCCGGGACATCTCAATGCTCCGGAACACGCATCCCTCCCTCAGGCAGGCCGCCGTGGAATTTTCCCTGATCCTCCGCAAATATCTGGTAGGAGAAACCAAAGACCCGGCGCTATATGAAACCCAGCAGGAATTCAACCGCCGGGCGGACGCGCTCACCGCGCTGCCTTCCGAACTCCAAGCCCCCACGCGCGATCTGCTGGACCGCATGGCTTCTCTCAAATATGAACCGGACACCCCGGAAAACGATTCCATGGTCAACGAATTGGCGGACGCCACGGTCCAACTCATCAATGATATAGAAGCGGACGCCCACCGGACGAAGGAAGAAACGGACCTTGTCGTCAAAAAATCTTCATCCCGCTCCAACCAACGCTAGCATACCATGACGGAACACTTCCAATTTGCACAACCTGAATGGCTTTATGCCTTACCCTTCATCTTGTGCCTCATCATCCTCCGCCGCAGGCGCGGGGCGGAAGGCTCCATCACCTACCCCACCGTGCGCTTCATCGCTTCCCTGGCGCGTACTCCGCAATCCCTGGCAGGAAAAATAGGGGCCCTTTGCTTCGTTCTGGCGGCTGCCGCCATCGCCATCGCCCTGGCGCGCCCCCAGCACGTGGAAGATAAAACCTTCCGGACAGTCAACGGCATTGACATCATGATCGCCTTTGACCTTTCCTACTCCATGGAAACGCCGGACATGGTTCTCAACCGAATGCCCATCAACCGGCTGGTAGCCGCCAAACACGTCATCACCCAATTTGTTGACAGCCGTCCGGACGACCGCATCGGTATCGTGGGATTTGCCGGAAAAACAAAATCCTTCTGTCCGCTCACGCTGGACCACGCCCTGGTCAACAGCATCATCCGGGATTTCCATCCGCGCATGATCCAGGCGGACGGCACGGCCATCGGCTCCGCCATTGCGGCGGCGGCCACCCGGCTGGACGACCGTAAGAACACCAAATCAAAAATCATCATCCTGGTGACGGATGGTGCCTCCAACTCCGGCCAGATATCCCCGCTGGTGGCGGCGGAAAACGCGGCCAAGCTGGGTATCAAAATTTATACCATTGCCGTAGGCACGGAAGAAGGAACCCTGGCGAACGGCATGGTGGTGCAAAGTGAATTTGACGAACCCACCCTGCGGAAAATAGCCCAGCTCACGGGCGGAGAACACTTCCGGGCCACCAATATGGCCTCCTTCAATAAAGCGTTCACCTCCATCGGCAAGCTGGAAAAAAGCGAAGCCAAAGTGCAAACCGTCCGCCACATTGAAGAATACTTCATGTACTTCCTTGTAACGGGAGCCGCGCTGGCGCTTCTGGGCCTCTCCCTGCAAGTGCTCAAACCGACCCCCGCCCCGTAATACGATCTTCACCCGTCATGACTTTCCTTTATCCCAACGTTCTGTACGCGCTCATTCTCCCGGCCCTGCTCGCGGCGGCGGCCTGGTGGCTGTGGCGCCGCCGTTCCAGAAAATGGGAAGTGCTCGTCTCGCCGGAATACCGGCGGGAACTGGTTCACGCTCCGGCCACCTGGCACCGGGTGCTCCCCGTCATTTTTGCCGTGCTGGCGTCCATCTTCGCCATCCTCTCCATGGCGCGTCCGGTGGACGGCTACACGGAGGTAAAGGAAATCCCCAAATCGCGCAACATCCTCATTGCTATTGACTGCTCCCGCTCCATGCTCAGCAAGGATGCCTCCCCGACCCGCCTGGGAAGGGCGAAAACCGCCGCTTACGACCTGCTGGACGCCCTGCCGGGGGACAACTTCGGCATCATCATCTTCTCCGGGGACGCCGTCCTGCTCATGCCCCTTACCCATGACCATAACGCATTAAAAGAAACCATTGAACAACTTCAATTCGGCTGGGTCTCCCAAGGGGGAACCAACCTGGAAAACGTTGTGCGGCTGGCCCTTCAAACCTTCAAACGGGACAAGGAAGCGGACGCCAAAAACGCCCTCGTCATCCTCAGTGACGGGGAAGACACCGTCAACATCACCTATAAGACTGCGGAAGCCGCACGGCAGCACCAGCTTATCATCGTGACGGCGGGCATCGGCACAACCATCGGCACCACTATTCCGGATGAGCAATCCCCCTCCGGCCTGTACCGGGACCGTCGCGGCCAGCACGTCGTCTCCAAGCTCAATCCGGAAAGCCTGCAATACCTGGCCAGGCAAACGGAAGGCCAATATGTCCAACTCTCCGACGGAGCGGCGCTGAACCGCTTCGTCAAGGATATCGCGGACCGTCTGGATACCACGGAAGGCAAGGAAGAAGTGCGCCGCGTGCCGAATGACCGCTATATCATCTTTGCCGTTCCGGCCCTCATCTGCCTGCTCCTCACCCTTCTGGCGGGAACACGCTGGCGCTCCTTCCGCCGTTCCGGACGCCGCGGTATGACAGCTCTGACTGTTGCGGCGTTATTCTGCGTTGGGCTGCTGGGCCCGGAAGCGCAGGCGGACACGCACGCCCTGGACAATGTCACGGATTTGATCCGGACGGGAAAAACGGAAGAAGCCGTCAAATCCATTGATGAAATGCTCGCTGTTCCCGACCTGGCGGAAGAAACACGCCAGGCCTTGGAATTCGCCAAAGGATGCCTGGAACAAAAAGCGGATAACCCCAAAGAAGCCGCGGAAGCTTTCTCCCAGGCGCTCCTTTCTCCCAAACCAGTCCTCCAGGCGGATTCCCACTTCAACCTTGGCAACCTGGAAGCCGCCCAGGCCCGCAAAACCATGACTTTCTCCAGGCCGGAAGGGGAACAGCAACAGGCCCGGCCCTCTTCCATTGACGACCAGATTAAGGAAATTGACACCCGGCTGGCAAAAATACCCGTTGCGAAAAAACATGTTAAGGAGGCCGTCAAACGTTTCGACGACGCGCTCTCTGCCTATGGTTCCCATGAAGGAGCAGCGGCCAACAAGGAGGAAATGCTCCGTTATGATAAATCCCTGGACGAATACCGCCGGCAGCTGGAAGAATTAAAGAAGAAATTGGAAGAAGAGAAGAAAAAACAACAGGACCAGAACAAGGACCAGAACAAGGACCAGAACAAGGACCAGAACAAGGACCAGAACAAGGACCAGAACAAGGACCAG
>NZ_MNUD01000022.1:0-65502 GCF_001917295.1 Akkermansia sp. 54_46 | reverse complement strand
AAGACAAGGACCAAGACAAGGACCAAGACAAGGACCAAGACAAGGACCAAGACAAGGACCAAGACAAGGACCAAGACAAGGACCAAGACAAGGATAACGCCGAAACCAAGGAAAGCAAGAGGGACGAAAATGAAATGAAAAATGCCCGGCTTCCCTCCTCTCCGGAAAAAGACAGGCTGCCAGAAACGTCCGGAATGGAAAAACCGCAGCCCCAGCCGGAAGATAACAAGCCCGTTCCGGCAGCCGCACAAAAGGAAAGCAGGGAGGAAAAGGAACGCAGGGAAGCAAGAGCCATCCTGATGGAACGCAGGGACATTGAACCCGGCTGCCCCGTTCCCCAGCGTTCTCCGGAAATTCCTCCGGATAAGGATTACTAACCCATTCCGCCCGCTTCCGCGAAGCCACCCCTTTAAACATATCCCGCAAAACAAGATGAAAAAACTGCTCGCCATTCTTTCGCTTTTCTTCTGCATGACTGTCACGCTTATGGCTCAGCAGGTGGTTACCACCTGGCTGTCCGACGCCGTTGTGCCGGGAGAACAAACCCGTCTCTTCATCATCCTGACAGACGGCAGCATCGCCCGCCAGGACCCGCTTCCCCGGGTAAAGGGCGCCAGCCTGCGCTGGGTCAGCCAGGGCAACTACATCCGCTGGCCGGGGTCTCCAAACCAATCCGCCTTCCTGATGGCCATTGAAGTAACGCCGGACGAAGTGGGCACCGTGGAAATCCCTTCCCTGACCCTGCAGGCCAACAATGGCCGCACCTATACCACGCTTCCCCAGACGCTGACTGTCTACCCGTACAGCGCCATCAAATGGAATACGCTGAACCTGAACGGTACAGCAGTCCCGTACGGCATGCTGTGGCATGTGGACAACCAGAAACCCTATGTCCATCAGCCGGACCGCTGCGAACTGAAAATTTACGCCCCGGAATACATTCTGGAATACACGGCGCCCGCCATTACCACCTCCAACCTGGCTACCTGGCGCTTTGAACCCACGCTGGTGGAACTGCTCCGCGGACAGCCTCGCGGTTCTGTACTTTACAAAGGCGTCAACTGGAATGTCATGACCTTCCAGAGCACCCTGTTCCCGCTGCGCGCCGGGGAGGTAACGGCATCCGGCACTGTCACGGCACGCGCCGCCCTGCCGGAGGCGGACCCTCTCATCGCCAACTTCATCCGTTCGGAAGTACTGGTGGAAATGGCCATTCCGGAAGTGAAAATCACAGCCCAGGAACTCCCTCCGGGAGCTCCCTCTTCCTTCACCAATGCCGTAGGGAATTTCCGCATCTCCTCCACCACGGATGCGCGGGATCTCAGCGCCAATGAACCCATTACTGTTAAAATCAAGGTAACAGGAACAGGAAATATCCACAGTATCGCCTGCCCGGCCCTCACAGACGCCTCCAACTGGAAACTCTATCCTCCCAACAAGCTGGACCCGGGCCAGAATACGCGCTCCATCCAGGGAACCGTGGAATTTCAGCAAATGATGCGCCCGGTTGCCCAAACGGATGCCATCCCTCCCTTTGAACTCACTTTTTTTGACCCCAGCACGCAACAGTACAAAACCGTAACCACAGCCCCCATTCCCCTGGAATGGAAGGCCTCAGCCATTACTGGAACGGCGGCCGGAGGCGCCGCTCCCGCCACGCCTCCCCCGGCAGGCACCATTCCGGTAGCTGAAATGACGGATATTTACGGACTCATGCCCGCCATCGTCATGAACGCCCTTACCGCTCCGGCTCACTGGGGGTGGTATTTCCTGGCCTACATCCCCGCCGTCATCCTGCTGGGAATGGCTCTTATCCGCTACATCCGGAAAATACGGAAGGAAAGCTTCACGGCCAGGGAACGCATGAGAGCCTTCCGCAGGCTCGCTTCCACTCCGCGCCAGGCAAGCTCCACGGAATTCCTGCGTGCCGCCGGCAACTTTATTGAATCCTATATTCCACCTTCCAAGCAGAATGAAAAAATGAAAGATATCCTTCAACTCCGGGACGACAGGGCATTCAAGCCTTCGGAATCTTCGGAAGAACTGCCGCACGCGGAACGCCAGCATATGCTCCAGGCTATTAAAAAAGCCATTGCCAAGCTTCCCGTTCTCATGATGGCCGCCATACTGGCCCTGTCTCTGGCCGGAACAGCCGGAAACGCGTCGGAAACGGACAACCTGGGCGTAAAAGCCTATGAACAGGGAGAGTACGCCAAAGCCATTGACTATTTCAGCAAGGAAAGCGGCAATATGAACCTTTCCAAGGCAGAACGCGCCTACGCCTGTTTCGGCATCGGTAATTCCTATTACCGCATGAACAAACCCGGTCTGGCCGCTCTCAATTACCGCCGTGCTCTGGAACTCTCCCCATACTTCACGGAAGCTGAATACAATCTGCAATTCATCGAACGCAAGGAGGGTGCCATCCTGCCCGCCAACACCACGGAAAACCAGTGGCTCACTTACATCCGCCATGAAACGCTCGGCCCCATCTCCATCCTGTCCGGAGCCGTCATGCTCACCTTCCTGGCCCTGCTGACCGTTACCCGCAGACACGGGGCGCTGCTGACCATCCTGGCCACCCTGAGCGGGCTGGTCACCGTGGCGGCTGTCATGAACTACATCATGTACCCGGAAACCCCGGAATCCATTCCGGCGGACCGGTTGCTGGTCGTTACCCAAAAAACGCCCGGCAGACACGCTGCGGACATGAACAGCCCGGCGCTCATCACTCTTCCGGAATCCACCCCGCTCATCCTGCGCGCGGAACGCGGCTCCTGGTACTACGCCAGCACCTTCCAGAATACGCCTGTCTGGATACCCAGGACGGACGCGCAGCCGCTGTAACGCTTTTGATTTTCCCGCCCCTTTTCTGGAGCCGCCTCTCCGGGAATGCCGTATTCCCCAGAAAGGGCGGCTTTCTCACAGCCGCATTCAGCCTTCTTTCCTGCTGAAGAAGCTGGAACGGGAAAAAAGCACATTCTCTTTTCAAACAAAAAGATCCGGCCCCCTTCCGGATATCGTCAGCGGATTCCCCGGCCTTACGAACGGCAAAGCCAATGCCTCCCTCATATCGTACCCACAAGCATCATCAAGGCATGCGTGTATGGAAATTATCCGCAGACGCCCTTTCATCCCGGTACAGATGAAGGGCTTGAAACAATTGTAATGCGGCAGGAAAATCCGCGCGTCCCGTTTCACTCCGACTGCCGGACGGCGTCACGGTTTACCAGGAATCCAGATGCACCTTGCTGACCGGGGGCGGAAAAGCCCCATCCAGCAAATCCACATCTTCCGCAGTCAGCCTGATGGACAAGCTCCGGTAATTTTCCTGCACATGCGTGACGGAACCAGCTTTGGGGATCGCAATCATTCCAGGGCAGCGCAAAATCCAGGCCAGAGCAATCTGCACCGGGGTGGCCTCATGCTTCTGCGCAATCTCCATCAGCACCGGATTGCGGGAAAGCCGCCCTTCATCCGCAGGCGAATAGGCCATCACGGGAAGGTGGCGTTCCCGGCACCACGGCAACAAATCGTACTCCACGCCGCGATGGGCCAGATTATAAAGAATCTGGTTGGCGGCGCAGGAGGCTCCCCCCGGGACGGCATAAAACCGCTCCATTTCCGGAACGTCCATATTGCTCACGCCCCAGGCCTTTATCTTACCCTCCTGCTGCAGCTCAACCATGGAGGCAACCGTATCTTCAATGGGATGGGGACCGCCCCAGTGAAGCAGAAACAAATCCACATAGTCCGTCTTCAGCCTGTTCAGGCTCCGTTCGCAGGCCGCTTTGGTTCCTGTCCTGCTGGCGTTGCCGGGCAGCACCTTGGTAACCAGGAAAACACGGTTGCGCAATCCGCGGATTGCCGCTCCCACCATTTCCTCGTTGCCATACATCTCCGCCGTATCCACTACGCTCATGCCCAGCTCAATGCCGGCGCGCAAAGCATCTATCTCATCGGCTTCCCTCAACGCTGATTTTCCCATTTTCCAGGTTCCCTGCCCCAGGGCGCAAACCTTCCGATGGTCCGGAAAAATTACTGAATGTTCCATCATCAATATTCTTTCTACCTGCTCGCATCATTCCATGCCGTATAAACCTTTGACAGCAGATAAGAAAAAAAGCTCAAAAATCAGGACGTTTTTTCCGAACAGCCTCGCCCGTCATCTTCCTTTTCTGCTGGCAGGCCGTCAATAACTCTCATTAAAATTTCATTCAATATGCTTTTCGTGAACGTGTAAAACAACCATTTCCCGCCGGGCATACCCGCATCAAAAAACGCACCAGCCTCCCTGTCATACTGATTCCGGAACAATGTGTCTTCTTCCGGAAAAATCACTTCCGGAATTCGCCCTCCAGCCTCCCTTTCTCCGCTGCTATCTGGGAAATAAAAAGCCGTCCCGCTGTAAACGGGACGGCTCTGAAGATATTTTCCGGCCTCAAACCGCTGAAAAACATTAACGCACGCGGGCAATCAGCCAATGCAGCAGGTCGTTAATTGCAACACGTTCCTGTTTCATGGAGTCGCGGTGGCGAATGGTCACCGTCCCCTTGAGAGAAGCATCGTTTTCCCCGAGAGTTTCAAAGTCCACGGTTATGCAGAAAGGAGTACCCACTTCATCCTGGCGGCGGTAACGGCGGCCGACGGCTCCCGTTTCATCATAAAAGACGGACATCCACGGCTGAAGCGTCTTTTCAATTTCCCGGGCAATACGCACCTGTTCCCCGTTTTTCTTAAGCAGAGGGAAGATGGCCGCCTTGATCGGGGCCATGCGGGGCACGAAGCGGAGTACCGTGCGGACGTCTTTTTTACCTTTGTCGTCCACCAGCTCCTCTTCATCGTAAGCTTCGCAGATAATGGCCAGAATGGTGCGGTCACAACCGGCAGAAGGCTCCACCACATGGGGAATGAATTTCTCCCGCGTCTCTTCGTCAAAGTATTCCAGAGGACGGCCGGAACCTTTCTGATGGCAGCTCAGGTCATAATCCGTCCGGTAGGCGATGCCCTCCAGTTCCTGGATGCCGAAGGGGAATTCATACTCCAGGTCATAGGTTTTCTTGGAGTAGAAAGCGCGTTCGCCGTCCGGCACGTCCAAAATGTGAATGTGTTCGCGCGGAACCCCCACTTCGTCATAGAAGCAAAGACGGTGTTCCAGCCATTCATCCACCAGACGCAGCCCGTCTTCCGGCCGGCAGAAATATTCGATTTCCATTTGTTCGAATTCGCGGGAACGGAAAGTGAAGTTCCGCGGGTTGATTTCGTTGCGGAAAGATTTGCCGATCTGGGCGATTCCGAAAGGCAGTTTGACGCGGGAACTGTCCAGAATGTTTTTATACTGGCAGAAAATGGACTGGGCCGTTTCCGGGCGCAGCCAGCCCGTAGCGTTGGGATCGTTTTCATCAGAGGTAGCTCCAATGGTCGTCTTGAACATGAGGTTGAACTCACGGGCTTCCGTCAGCAGGGAACCGTTGGCAGGGTTGTACATGGTGGAATCCGTTACGGTTTCCATGCACTCGCCTTTCAACTCCATATCCTTGTAAGAGGCATCCTTGCCGGCCAGCTGGGCATAATATTGAGCCGCAGTCTTACGGGCCTTGTCCGCCTGTTTTTCAGATTCCACCAGAACGGAGTACTTCTTTTCAATATTCCAGGAACCGTCTTTTTTGGCAGCCCCGGTATAGAAAAACCCCATGCCGCTCTGGGCCGGAACCTGGTCCGCACGCAGGCGCTCCTTGGTCAACAGGCAATCGCACATCGGGTCGGAAAATCCGCCCACATGGCCGGAAGCCACCAGTACGGAGTTATGCGTCAGGATGGAACCGTCCATGCCGACCACATCCTCGCGTTCCTGCACATTTTTACGCCACCAGTATTCCTTCAGATTGCGCTTGAGTTCCACCCCCATGGGACCATAGTCCCAGCAACCGTTCAGACCGCCGTAAATTTCAGCTGACTGGAAGATGAATCCCCTCCTTTTACAGAGGCTCACGATTTTTTCCATTCGGGCGGGGTCTGTGTTGGTTCTGTCTGCCATGATGAGTTATATAATTGGGTTGGCTATGCGGGTTGTATTGATGCCCGCAATCAGCGTTCAGTGAAAGCAAAAAGCGTGTCTTCTCAAGAATTCCAGAGGAGGGGAACCCCCTTGAGCAGCTGGGAGCCATAACCCGCTTCCACCAGCGTGCGGAATGCCGCCATCGCCTCCGGAGTCACAGGCTGTTCCGTGGAAAATCCCTGTTTAGGATATTCCAGTATCCTTTGAAAGTCCCCCACCATGGCGGAGACAACCAGCTCCTGCGGCAGTTCCCCGGTCAGGTATTCCCTGAACGTGAAGGGAGGGGAGCTGACCGCCACCCGCGCTTCCGGCCACTGGGCCTGGAGCGTAGCCAGCGTGCGCCGTTCCATATAGGGCTTTTGCAGGGCGATGAGGCTGGATGGTTCCGGAATGCCGGCTTTTTCCAGGACAGCGCGGGAAAAGCGGACATTTTCTCCCGTGTTGGTGGATTTGTTTTCAATAAGGATGCAATCCCCCGGCACGCCCTTCTTCATGGCCGCCTCTGCGAAAAGTTCCGCTTCCGGTACGGCCCATTCCCCCGTAAAACGCCCCATCCCGCCGGAAAAGAGCAACAGGGGAGCCAGCTTCCGGGCATAAAGTTCCGCCGCATATTCCGCCACCCTTATGTCATTGCTGCCAAGAATGAAAATGAGTTCCGCCGGATGCAGCACCTGCTTCACGTGATGGTAGTCCCACAAAATTTCTATGGCTTCCTCTGGAGTCATCGGCTTTTATGTACTCAAGAAATTTCTCTCTGTAAACGCCGGATTCACCATAATCCGTATTTGCCCCATGCCAGAGCGGCCCAGCCCAGCAGCGCATTCGCCGCCGCATGCATCACGATCACGGCGCACAGATTTTTCCGCCAGACGACAAGCAGATACGCCAGGGAACCGTAAACGAACGCGCCGCAGTAGTCCACGGGCTGGTGCACCGCCATGAAACAGAGGGTAGTCACCCAGTATGCCTTCCAGCTATGAGCGCCGAATGGCACCTTCCAGGGATGGTCCGGATTCACCATCAAACGCATCAGATAGCCGCGCCAGAAAAGTTCCTCCACCAGAGCCACCACAACCACGGCACGGAAGAAACGCAGCACCAGGGCCGCCAGCCAGCTCCAGGAATCCGTAAGGAAGACGATGCCCGGATCAAACCCCTCCGGACGCGCGTCAATTCCCAGCAGATACCGGTACCAGGGCCAGGAGGGATGGCCAAACCAGGCGTCCGCGCCTCCGGGCAGGCGGTCCGCTATCATGGTCGGGGCCAGCCAGCACAGGATACCCAGCACGCCGAACAGAATTCCCCAGGCGGCGGGCTTCCACCGCCAATCCCAATCAATGGCTTTTCTCCACCGGAAAACCAGGGCAAAACAAACGATCGCCTGAACGGGGTACAGCCATTGTTCCGGCGCCCTTCTCCACCAGGGCGCGGCCGGGTGGTCCCATTCCAGAAACGGGGCGCCAAACTGCCATACCAGGGTAAAGCCCATGAATACTGCAAACGGCGCCACATACGCCTTTGTTTTCAGCGCCTCCGTCACGGAGTTCATGAATACTGCCGGGTCAGGAAAGAGTTTTCACAAAATGCTCCATGCGGTTGCAGGCCTCCTTGATCTGGTCAAAGGCGGTCGCATAACAACAGCGCAGGAAGCCTTCTCCGCTCGCGCCGAAGGCGGTCCCCGGCACGGCGGCCACCTGCTTCTCCATCAGCAGCCGGGTGGCAAACTCCTTGCTGGTCAAGCCAAATTTGGAAATGTCCGGGAAGACATAGAACGCACCGCCGGGCAGGTGGCAGTCCATGCCGATTTCATTAAGGCGCTTCACCAGGTAATCCCGGCGCTGGCGGTAGCTTTCCCGCATTTTCAACATGGCGGATGTCCCGTTTTCCAACGCTTCAATGGCCGCCTCCTGGGAAGTAATGGGGGCGCAGAGCATGGAATACTGATGAATTTTCATCATGGCGGAAATGAGCGGCTCCGGACCGCAGGCATAACCCAGGCGGAACCCCGTCATGGCGAATGCCTTGGAGAAGCCGTGCAGCAGAAGCGTGCGTTCCTTCATCCCCGGCAGAGAAGCTATGGAAACATGCGGCTTGCCGTCATAACGCAGTTCGCTGTAAATTTCATCCGTCAGCACCATGAGATCGTGCTTGATGCAGATGCGGGCAATTTCCTGAAGGGTTTCCACCGGGGCCACCGCTCCGGTAGGATTAGTCGGGAAGTTGAGCATCAGCACTTTGGTCCGCGGGGTAATGGCCGCTTCCAGCACCTCCGGGTTAAGGGCGAAAAGATCCCTCTTGCTCGTAGGAACGGCGGTAGCTACGCCGTAGGCCATATTGACGCTGGGGGCATAGGAAACATAACAGGGTTCGTGGTAAAGAACCTCATCCCCCGGATTCAGAATGGCACGGAGAGCGAGATCTATGGCCTCGCTTACGCCTACGGTCACCAGCACTTCACGCAGGGGATCGTAGTTGACGTAGAAAAATCCGTCCACGTATTTGACGATGGAACGGCGCAGGGATTCCAACCCGTAATTGGATGTATAGGAGGTATGACCCTTTTCCAGGGAGTAAATGGCCGCTTCCCGTATGTTCCACGGCGTCACGAAGTCCGGCTCCCCTACGCCCAGGGAAATAATATCCGTCCGCCCCGTAACCAGGTCAAAGAATTCCCGGATGCCGGAACGGGGTATGGAGCTTACCTGCTCCGCTATTTTATTCTGCCAGTTCATAATGATTCCTTTCGTAACGGCAGAGGATTACGGAGCGACGGCCAGGCGTTCGGTCTGTACGGGATCTTCGAACACACAACCGTTTTTCTTGTAGGTTTTCAGATGAAAGTGTGTGGAAGTGGACAACACCCCTTCCTGCGTAGAAAGTTTTTCCGCCACAAACCGGGCAATCTCCCGCATGCTTTTTCCTTCCACCAGCACCAGCAGGTCAAAACCTCCGCTTGCCAGATAACAGGAGGACACTTCGTCAAACCGTGAGATGCGCATGGCCAGGCGATCAAAACCGCCGTCGCGTTCAGGCGTCATTTTCACTTCAATGAAAGCAGCCACCTTGCTGTCATGCTCATATTCCTCATTCACTACAGCCTGGTATCCGAGGATGACGCCTTCCTGCTCCCACTGCTCCCGCTGGGCCCGCACGGCTTCTTCAGTCATGTCAAGACGTTCGGCCAATTCGCCATCGCTCAAGCGGGCTTGAGTCGCCAGTAACTGTAGAAGTGATGCAGAGGACATAAAATTTCAGGCATAAAAGACGCTTTTACGACGAACCTGTCAAGAATCATGTTACGCAAGACTGACATCTTTTCTTTCCAAGATGATAAAATATGTTCGTTTTCTTCCAAAATCGACCTTCTTCACATAAACATAACAATTTGTCATCCAATAATAAACACATCACCACAAACAACCTCCGGAATTATTTTCAGAGAATAGTTGCTCTAATCCGCTTTTTGTGCCATAGTAAAGTGCATAGACCTGTGGCGTCCCCTGACCGGGTACGCTTGTTTCCAATTTTTATATGACAGTTTGATATTATGAGCATGGCACTTAACCCGGACAGGGCTACTCTGAACTTTCTCAATGCCTTTCCGGAAGAAATCCGGCTGCGGGGAGAGAAACTCCAGAAAGATGGCGCAGTCACGCAAATTTTCGGCAATCATTTATATATTCAGGGCCGCGTGGAAGACGCATACGGCGTGCACCGCGTAAATCTGCGCCTTCAGGGCAACAGGTGGTTCGGAGCATGCTCCACGGAAGACGAGGACCTCGCCGGAGCGGCCATGTATGCCGCCATGCTGGAGCGCATGTACCGCGGCCAGGACCTTCCGGAGTCCCCGAACGAACTGAATGATGTTCCCCTTCTGGATATTCTGGAAGAGAAACTGGGCCGCGAACTGGACGACAAGGAAGCGGACTACGTCAGCAAACTGGAGAAGCGCTACCGCCGTTTCGCCATTGAACAGGAGATTCACGACCATGATATGGTGCGCCTGAATCCCCGATGGGAAATCGTCAGCTATGACCCGCTGGAATTGTGGCCCGTGCCTCCCACGAACATCCTCGAATTCTGGAATTACATTGCTTACGCCTTCAACAAGAAACGCCTGCCCTATCCGGAATTCATGGAATCCATTACGGATCTGGAAAAGGTACAGCGCAAGATTCATGAATGGGAGCGCTCCCGTGAAGTCGGCACCTGGTATGACCGCATCCAATCCGTGAATGAACGCCCCCCGCAGCCGCCCCGCGGAGAACTGTTCATGAGGCTTGTTTCCACTATTAACGAGGGGCATTTCGAATACCGTCATTCCCTGAAGCAGGACTGGATTCCCGTCCGGGAAAAACAGGATCTGGAACATCTGGAAAATCTGCATGAACGGGCCGCCGTACGCATGGACGCCCAGACGGAAATCCTGCTCGTCTCCCTGTCCGACTACGCCCGTGCGGAAGACGCCCTGACGCTGGACCTGGACCAGGAAGCCGCATGCGCCCTGATGAACAAACTTTTCCACCAGCCCGCCCTGAAAGGCTACCTGGTGAACCTTGATGAAAACTATTTCAAAGTGGTGGACGAACCGCTCAAATGGATTTGCCTGGACGATCCCATTGAACCGGACTGCTACGCTCTTCAGCTTGCAACTTCCACCGGCATCAACGTCTCCCACTCCGTCCGGCAGCTTCCGGGGCAGCAGGAACTGTACCAGTCTGACGAAACCGTCTTTCCCGGCCCCCCCCGCTGGCTGGAAAGCACGGAAGTGGAACCCCGCTACTCCATTCCCAAACAGGTCATCGACAGCCTTGAAGGGGTGGAATTCCTCCGTAAAATAGGCGCTTCCCTGCCCCCCAGCATGGAAGACCGCGTGGTGGACATCGATCTGCGCGGCACCTTTGACATGAAAATCGTCCGCGGCCTCACCTCTGCGGAAACGGAACACGTGCTCTGCGAAGTAAGCGCCAGGGACGCTTCCGGCTACCGCACGGAAAAACTCGGCAAGGACGGCTGGGACGTATCCCATCAGGAACCCATGAAGAACAAAGTTCTGCTGCGTTTCATCCGGGAGCACCTTTATCCCATTCCCGGCCTGCTGGAAGAAATGGGCTTTTCCTATGATCCCCAGGTGGGCGCGTTCAAGGCCCGCGTCACCCGCCAGTTCCCCGAAAAATTCGCGGAATGGGCCAAACAGCTTCCGAAAGAGCTGACCGTCAATATGGACGACAAGCTCAAGACGCTGCTGGCGGATCCGGTGGCCGCCGCCGTGCGGTTTGAAGTAGTCAACCAGGAAATCGACTGGTTTGACCTCCGCATCGTCATTGATGTGGAAGGCGTCCAGCTCTCCAAGGAGCAAATCCGCGCCCTGGTCGCCGCCAGAGGCGGTTACGTCCGCATGGACGACGGAGGATGGATGCGCCTGGAAATTAAACTGGACAATGACCAGCGCGACGCCGTTACCCGCCTGGGCCTGGACCCCTTCGATCTTTCCGGAGAAACCCACCGCATGCACGCCATGCAGCTGGCGGACCCGAAAGCCGCAGAAGTGTTCGATCCAAAGGCCTGGAAACGTATCAAGGACCGTACCGCGGAAATCCAGATCGACGTCAAGCCGGATGTTCCCTCCCAGCTCCAGGCCACCCTGCGCCCGTATCAGGTGGAAGGGTTCCATTTCCTGGCTTACCTTGCCACGAACGGGTTCGGCGGCATTCTGGCGGATGACATGGGCCTGGGTAAAACGATCCAGTCCATCACTTACGTCCTCTGGCTGCGTGAAGAATTCGCCCGCAAAAACAAATCCAAGAAAAAAGTCGTCATCCCTCCGGTTCTTATCGTTTGCCCCAAATCCGTGCTGGACGTCTGGGCGGGAGAAACGGAAAAATTTGCGCCAGGCGTGCGCGTCCTCGTCATCCGCAGCAAAGACCAGGCCAATCTGGAAGACATCAAGAAGAATTACGACATGGTCGTGGTCAACTACGCCCAGCTCCGCGTCTGCGGGGAAACCCTGAACCAAATCAAATGGCTTACGGTTATTCTGGACGAAGGCCAGCAGATCAAAAACCCGGATTCCAAGGCAGCCAAGGCGGCACGGGAAATCGTTTCCTACAACCGTCTCGTTCTCTCCGGCACACCCATTGAAAACCGCCTGCTGGACATGTGGTCCCTCATGGCCTTCTCCATGCCCGGAGTCCTCGGTTCCCGCTCCTACTTCAAGAAGCGCTTTGACAAGCGCAAGGACCCGCAGAGCCAGAACCGCCTGGCCGCGCGCCTGAAACCATTCCTGCTGCGCCGCACCAAATCCCAGGTGGCAAAAGACCTGCCTCCCAGGACGGAAGAAGAAGTGTACGCCAAAATGGAAGGCATCCAGAGCCAGCTGTACAAGGCGGAACTCCGCCGCATACAGCAGGCCCTGCTCGGCCTGGATTCGGACGAATCCGTCAAAAAGAACAGTTTCGCCATTTTGCAGGGCCTGATGCGCCTGCGTCAGATCTGTTGCCACCCCGGCCTGGTGGATCCCAAATACGCCAAGGAAGACAGTGCCAAAATGACAGCCCTCTTCTACCTGCTGGACCAGCTCCGGGAAGAAGGGCACAAAGTGCTCGTCTTCTCCCAGTTCGTTTCCATGCTGGAAATCATCAAGAACAGGCTGGAAGCGGAAAACAGGCCGCTTAACTATCTTACCGGCCAGACCAAGGACCGCCGCGGAGAAATTGAAAAATTCCAGACGACCAAGGACCCTTCCGTCTTCCTGCTTTCCCTGAAAGCCGGCGGCGCCGGCCTCAACCTTACTTCCGCCTCCTATGTCGTTCTGTATGACCCGTGGTGGAACCCGGCCGTAGAAAGCCAGGCCATCGACCGTACGCACCGCATCGGCCAGAAAAACAAGGTGATTGCCTACCGCCTCCTGACGAAGGATTCCGTGGAAGAAAAAATCCGCATTCTCCAGCATCAGAAGAACCAGCTCGTCGCCAACGTGCTGGGAGATGAAGGCTTTACCTCCAGCCTGGGCATTGACGACCTGAACTTCATCCTCAACCACGGGGATGATGAAGAAGGTTAACCCGGAAGCATCTTGATGGATTTAACTCGGATTGATTCATTACATACAGCTCCATTCGGCAAGAAAGTTGTCTACACTTCATCGTCTAGATAAGGTTTTAGTCACATGAGAATGCTTTTGGGTACTTATAATATCTCGGCATGAAAACGGCAAGATCACCCGTTTCTGTAAAAATAGAGAAATAACAAGGTTCTGGGAAAACATTCCTCAACAAGGTCATCGTGAGCAAAATGAGTGAAGGATAAAATTTACTCTATTCCTTTATCTACACAACGTTCTCTTCATGCTATTCATCTTTCAAACTTAATCAGAAGTGAATGATTAATAAACCCGTTCGCTGATGACAAATTCACAATGATAGCTGCAAAACAGCGCAAAGAGAACACATCTTTGTTGCCAAATGATTAAACAGTTATTACCTCAAATTGTTGTATAATCTTTGTAATACTGTTTTTTACATTAAACAAATCAATAAATTGAACTCGAACAATTACATCATCATCTGATCTAAATTCGATATCATCTTCCAGAGGTCTCTTCTCTATTTCAGGATAAAGCAGCATAACGCATTCTGCTCCATATTTCTTCTGGTAGGCAAACATCTGGTACATATCAGCCTGAGCAATACCGTAATTCACTTTTCCAGCATCAAGAATCTTCCACTTGGTATCCAACACAAAAGAAACTCCGTCAGATTTACGTCTAACCACAATATCCGGTTTCATCAGAAATTTCTTACTAGGCTCATTGAATAGATGATAAGTTCTGTCCTGAACTGAAACTGTAAAGTCACTTCTGGAAAGTTTCTTTTTCAGTATAGCTGCGACATAATTTTCAAAAAGTGTTTCCATTGGGAATAGCAGCGCAAGTGCTATTTCCGATCCTGCAAAAGAAGTAAAACTCTTGCCCATCAGGAATACCCGACACCACATCAATGCAGTATTGTAATCCTTCATGTTTCGATCACTTATATACTTAGCAAAATCGCCTTTGTAGTCAGCAGAAGCCTCCACATTTGAAAATACACCCAGCAAACTTTTTATATCACTTCTATTTTTTGAAGATGTAGTCCTTTTGCAGAGATAAATCAATGTTGCTTTCAACAATTTATTTTCCGGACGGTTGGCTGTAAATGCGTCATATTCAACATAGTTGCGCTCTTTATGGAAACGGTTCAACTTGACCTGCTTTGAAAACAGTATCTTTCCCTTAAAAAATGTAGTGTTCTCTGCGATTGCTTCATAACTGCATTTGAGACCACGCTTGACAATGAAGAACACCTCGTTCACAAACATTCTAATAAATATTTCAAAAATATCCATTTTTTCAATATTCACAAAAGAATTTTTTAAAGATTTAAATGGTATTTCCCGTAGCGTTTTCAGCATATCGATCAACACCCGTTTGGTTCTGGTACCAAAATTGTCGTCCACACTTGCCGAGTAAATTTTGGGCAAGATTTCAATGGTTATCCCATCATTCAGTGTAATAATGCCGACATAATTTTTTGCCGTGATCACCTTTCCAATACCCTTTTTTGCAGAAAGTCCCATCAACTCCAGTGCATCGGTATCCTTGCTGCTATTAGTCAGAATAAAATCCTCAAGTTGATGGAAAATGGACTCAGGCAAAGTCTTATATCCAGCAATTTCTTTATCAGAAATAAACGAATCATATTCTTTGATTTGATAAAAAGAGTTCACTCTATACCTCGTTTTCCTTTACATTTAAAATGGAACGATAGGATTCAATGTCATCAAATGCAGCATAGTTGATCTCATAGCTGCACCCATCATCCAAATCGACATCTTCTTGACCAAACAAGTCATTCGAATTAACAGTATTAACAGCAATAAACTTGTTGCCAAGTATCAGCCGGATTTTTTCATAGTCCTCATAGAAATATTCTTGCAGGAGAGGAATAATGTTATTTGTAAAAATTTCAGCCAGTTTTTTAATCGTCGGATTTTTTTTCAGCGGCATAAAATATGCATGACCAATAGTATGCTCCCTGTCATACAAAACAGCAATCCGTTTATTCATGTGAGTAAGCAAATTACTGACAGACAGACCTTTTACACTTACATCTGCCAAGACATCAGGATTCGGTAACATTTCCTTGAAGAAGAATCGGCGGCGCAAAGCTGTATCAATGATTGAAATGGAACGATCCGCCGTATTCATGGTACCTATAATATATACATTTTTCGGTACACCAAAAGACTTTTGAGAATAGGGCAGCACAGCCTTCATACCTTCCGAATTTCCCCAGCGTTTTATCGGTTCAACCAAGGTAATTAGTTCACCGAAAATCTTTGAAATGTTACCACGATTGATTTCATCAATGATGAAAACATAATTGTTGTCATGACTATCGGTTACAGGTGAAAGTGGAACAGAATAATATTTCTCAATAATCTGATATACATCATTAACCGTCACATTTGACAGACGATAAACTGAAGCCAATGTCATGGGAGTTCCGCCATTAATGGAAAGTATATTCTCCTGAATATCTTTCACAATCCAGTTCACTTTTCGCAACCGTTTCAGGTTATCGTATTCATCATGCCATTCATATTCACCCATGACAACGCCGATGGCATCAATCGTAGTAGAGCTGTAACACGAAAACACAATATCACCGATCTGCATACGGTTCATAAAGGCATTCAGAACTACTCTACCACCATCATCAAAATCGGTTTCATCTGTAATGTCCTTCCCATAATCGTCCCATCCAATACGAATGTGGCCATTTTTCAAGCACTCCGAACGGACAGGGTTATTCCCGGTTCCCCATAAGGATACTTTCCAGATATTCGGGGATTCTCTAAAACAGAAGTTTTTCGTTTTTAATGTACTCGGATGCTGTGCTTTCTCGCAGAATTTTTTAAATATCCCAGGCTGCACACTATACTGAATATCGCCTGTTTCCCCATCAATACCATCTTCTGAAGTAAGAATAGGTTTAATACCCTCGATAAATTCCTCATATCCATAAGATTGATGGAAAGTCGTGAATTCAATTCTTCCCTCTGCCTTATATCTACTGTAGCGCTCCAACACATCAGAGTAATTTTCCTTCTCTATCTCAATCCATTTCTTATTTTCAATGATTGCAACGGAGTAAATAACCGTGTGATAAGTTTTGCCTGTTCCAGGAGGACCGTAAAAGATAGTGTTCAAACCAACATCGGTTACGTTTTTTTCCTCCAGAGAAACCTCTGTAATATCCATGTTCATAAGTGCCTCTTTCAATTCATCACGCAATTTCCAAGAATAACGTTTGTTTCCGTTTTCGGTGACATAACGACCAACAAAAGGAATCACCCATACTTGATTTCGTTCAGTTCTATCATCTTCTCGATCAACACAATCGGGACAGTTGTACTTCTTTTTCACCTTTTCGCCGAAACTGGTTACCAGCCTGTTATAGTATCCATAAGTATTTCCGTATACTTCAGCTAAATGAGCGCAGGTACTTTCTCCGCCCAGTTCCAGCATTTTTCGAAACATATCCATATTTTTGGGAGAGGTGACAGTATCATCATCTAAGACTGAGGCCCACATATCCGCGGTAATTCCGGGATTGTATTCGTCCAAAGCAGGCCAGTAACTCAATGCAGCAGTTTCCTGACTATTGTTCTTAAAATCAGATTCGGACATATACATCCCTCCAAAAAAAACAATATCCATTGTGAGCAAGTGGTACGCTTCATCCTGATAGCAGCTATCATCCAAACGATTTTTGCTCATTTGGATAAGTTCCGAATCCTTTTGAACTTCATCTAAAATCAGTTGACACATCTGAGTATAAATTTCTACTTTCCAGACGGAAGATTGCTGTTTTGTTTTTTCCACTGCATATCCAACACGTTTTCGGAAAATAGAGAATATTTTCATCTTAAAAATAAAATACTTTTCAGGGTATTCAAACGACAAATATACTGAAATAGCATGAAGATCTTGATAATGTTTTTTACCCAACGGCTTAGCATAGCCTTCAAACCCTTCACGAAAAGCTGCATAACGCTCTGCAAGTGGAATATTTTCATTGTAAAGCATTCGAAAGAGTTTCCGAACAGCTTCGGGGTTCGCTTCCGCAAATTCCACCATCATATCATAAGGCCAATACATATTCGCTGAAAGCAGATTGCCTGCTTTCTCAAAGGCAGATGCCAGCATCATTGAAAAATCAACTGCATCTATGTCCCATTGTTGTTTATACCAGCCAATAGCTTTCCATTTGTAGCGTTCACGACTATCTATCGTTAAAAAATCAGACTTATATTTATCGATAATAAAATGAATTATATCACAGTCTAAGCTGGAAGAACAATTTTGAACAGAGGGAACAATCCGGGTAATTTCTGTCCTGAATGCAATATACCGTTTCAAATGGGATGCCCAGTCACTTCTCTTCTTCCGCTCTTTTGGCTCCAAATCTGTCCTCTTTTTATCATGTTTTATTCGATCAAGAAGTGTAGAACATTCATCTTTGCTAAATTCAGCATCGACATTAACCTTGTAGATTTCTTCAATTTTGCTTAACCCACTGACGTAACTAGCGCCACTTTTTTCACCCACATATACCATGAAATTTTTACGTTCGAACATCTTTATTTCTCTATTTGGATTAGCATTGTATTTTACAGGTTTTTCAATATATCTTCTGCTCTTAATTATTTTTGTCAACAGATTTATTTGCATCTTCCGATATCTGACCAATCCATCTCATGCTCCTCACTTTACAGATTCGTTCTTCCTCGCACAAGATTTGACTACTCTCTGTATCGCCAAAATACAATTCATCATAAGTGTTGTTTTGGTGTGTTTAACATAGAATTTTCATGAAAATAAAATAAATAACAAATTCAAACAATTTCGAAATTTTACTCATTTTTGACATTTTAGCCTATCTAAACTGCGATATCTCTCATACTCACCCGCCATACTCCTGCTAATAATTCCATAGGGTGGAATCATAAAGCAAAATCACTGAAGTAATGTTTTCAATCTCCAAAAATGTCCTGATGTCAAGATACATTGCAGTAATTAATAGTTTGCGATAAGAATCGTAATAAAAGAAAGGGACGTATTTTACTATATAAATCAATTCTTCTTTTTACTTTTTTATGATATATGGCTTATTAAATCTGCCAAAACAACTGATATCCAGCTTCAAATATCATATAATGCTATTCTCTTGTTATTCGATCCTGTATGATAAATGAAATAATTGTAATTTTTCAAATTACTTGCTTATGAGACCCCGTAGGATTTGAGAAGCTCTTTATTTCACCATTTAAGGCTGACGGGATCCGTATGATAGAGGATTCCCGCCTCGTCCCGGACAAGAAGGGTCAGCTGGATGCGCGCCGGCAGCCGCAGCATCTGAAGGCCGTTGAACGCAAAAATCTGCCCTTGGCACAACAGGGGGCGTGAACCGAACAGTTCATCCCCTTCAATTATCTGCGTTCCGTCTCCATGTGAACGGACGGTCCACTTTTTGCCGATGATACGCACGGCGCCGTCCCCCGTATTGAAAATGCTTACGTTGTAAGGCACGGGAACGCGGCCATCATCCCGGACCATCCGTTTCAGTTTTTCATCCCGCAGGTACAGGCCGCGCGGAGTAAGACGCACTTCCAGACTGGTTAAAAGGGGAAGAACCATATGCGGCATGCCTCCGGAGAGGAATTATGATTCCACAGGGGCCAGAGCCGCCTTGATCAACTCCAGCGTCGTTTTGCGGATGGCTTCCACGCCCTCCTTGGCGGGCCTGGCGTCCGGAGCCAGCGTCATCTGCTCCTGCAAGATCGTCAGAAGGTTCATGATTTTGGCAATGTCGCGGCGTTCTTTCATTTCCGGCTCTACCCCGTCCAGAATATAGTGAAAATATTCCGGGACATCCGGCTGGAAGATGACCTTCGCCTTGTCCTCCGCAAATTTGTTATCCAGAGCCGCGGTAGCGGCATCCAGGGCGCGTATCCACCCCCCCAGGCCGATCAGGTTCGCCATATCGGAATCCCGCAGGGAGGCAAGCTCCTGTTCCACATCGGATTGAATAAGGGCCAGGTTGTTTTTGAAACTGCTCAAATCCCCGTCTTCCGCATTTTTCAGCAGGCTGGCGGCGTGGCGGTTCACCCTTTCTCCGGCTCCAATGGCCTTTGCATAGCTGGAAAGATCCAGGGCAATGGGTTTCACCTCGTTCATCTTGCCGCACTGCACGATTACGAAGCCGTCCGCCATCATGCCGCCCAACTGGAGAGCCAGGGAACAGCGGTCCATGGGAGGCCGCTCCGGGCGTGCGCGCAGGGCCACCTTTTCCGGTATTTCAGGAAGCCCCTCCAAATCTTCAAAAATCTTGCGGATGGACGGCGCGGTAAATTCGTTGATGCCCAGCTCCTCATTCATGTGGGAGTCGTCCAGCAGGCGTTCCGGAATGGCCGGCTGGTCCTGCTTGCCGGACGGCGGCGTTTGCACATCCAGTACTGCCGCCTCCTTCTCCGGGGCATCTTCTTGTGGAGCGGAAAACGCCATTCCCCCCGTGACGGATACAGCTGCGGCCAGCAGATACAATCTCTTCATAACAACACTCAAAAAGGTTAAGCAAAACGGAATATGTCTTGACTCTCGCCCTATGGTGTCCTATACGGGCGTCACGTCAAGGAAATCCCCCTTCCCTGACGCAAAAAGATACCAACCCCCTTTGTAACCCCTGCATGTCTTTAAATTACAATTTTATCTGGCTTTTGTGCTATCTTCTGGTCCTCGTCGGCCTGGCAGGATATGGCTTCCACCGCCTGAGCATCGTTTACCTGTACTGGAAGAACCGTAATAACAAGCCCCAGCCCAAAGCACGCTTCCAGGAACTGCCCGTCGTGACGGTCCAGCTCCCCATGTTCAATGAGAAGTTCGTCGTGGACCGCCTTCTGGAATCCGTAGCCGCTCTGGATTATCCGCAGGATAAGCTGGAAATCCAGATTCTGGACGATTCTACAGACGACACCACGGAACAATGCTACCGCAAGGTGGAGGAATTAAAGTCCCGCGGCTTTGACGCCGTCTGCATCCACCGCACGGACCGCACTGGCTTCAAGGCAGGCGCGCTGGAAGCGGCTACCAAAGTAGCGAAGGGGGAATTCCTGCTGATTCTGGATGCTGACTTCGTTCCGGAACCGGATCTCCTGCAAAAAACCATCCATTTCTTCACGGATGAAAACGTGGGCCTCGTTCAAACCCGCTGGGGCCACATCAACCGTGAATACAATCTCCTCACCCGCATCCAGGGGATGTACCTGGATGGCCATTTTGCCATGGAACAGACGGCTCGCAACCGTTCCGGCCGCTTCTTCACTTTCAACGGCACTGCCGGCATATGGCGCAAATGCGTGATTGGCGACGCGGGCGGCTGGTCCCATGACACCCTGACGGAAGACATGGACCTTTCCTACCGTGTCCAGCTCAAGGGCTGGCGCTTCATCTACCTGAACGACGTCGTTACCCCGGCGGAACTTCCCGTGGACATGGACGGGTTCAAGTCCCAGCAGCACCGGTGGACCAAGGGTTCCATTCAGGTCTGCCAGAAAATCCTGCTGGACATCTGGCGCTCCAATGCCCCCCTTAAAGCCAAGGTAGAAGCCACCACCCACCTCACCTGTAATTATTCCTATCTGCTCCTGGCATTGCTCTGCTTCCTGGTGTACCCCATCTGCACGCAGCGCATTCCGGAAAATGAAACGGTCTTCATGTGGTTTGTGAATGTGGCCCTGTTTTTCATGACCAGCGTGGCCGTCTGCATCTTTTACATGAGTGCCCAAATCGTGGTGCGTCCCAAATCCTGGTGGAAGGAACTGCCGTACCTCCCCCTCCTTCTCACACTGAGCGTGGGCATGGCGGTCAACAACGCCAAGGCTGTTCTGGAAGCCATCTTCGGCCATCAGTCCGCCTTCGTCCGCACGCCCAAATACGGCGTGGACCGGAAGGAAGACCGCCGGCACGTCTCCCAGCTCAAACGCAACGGGTACCGGGCTATTAAATCCGTCGTCATTCCTGTTCTGGAAATCGCCTGCGGAACTTTCTTCCTGAACCTGATCATCATCATGATCCGCCAGGGCCATTACCTTTCCCCCATCCTGATGATTCCTTTCCTGGGTTTCTATTACACAGGATTCTGTTCCCTGGGCCGCATGATTTCCAACCTGTTGCCCGCCAAGCAAACTGCCAAAGCCAAGAACTGACGCCTTTCCCATGCCTGCGCCTCTCTCGCAAGCAGCACGCCTGATTCAACTCGCCGGCGCAGCTTTCGCTGTGTTCGGAGTCCTGGCATCCTGTTCCCGTCCGGATTATGAGCCCACCGCCATCGTGAAAGACGGCGCGGTCGTCAGCGTCAGGGACCAGAAAATGGCCGTCATGCGCAATGGCCGGGTGGTGAAAACCTACCCTGTCAGCACTTCCAAATTCGGCCTGGGAGACAGAAAGGGAAGCTGCCGCACTCCGCTGGGCGCCCATCGCATCGCTTCCAAAATCGGCAGCGGACAGCCCAAGGGCATGGTGTTTAAAAGCCGCAAGCCCACCGGGGAATGCGTCGCGCCCAATTCTCCGGGCCGGGACCCCATCGTCACGCGCATCATGTGGCTGGAAGGTCTGGAACCCCGTAACCGGAACGCTCACTCGCGCCTGATTTATATCCACGGTACGGCGGAGGAACGCACCATCGGCACCCCCGCCTCCTACGGCTGCGTCCGGATGAAGAGCAATGACGTATATGAGGCCTTCAACCTGCTCCGTACCGGAGACCCGGTCGTAATCGAACGCTGTTCCATTGACGCCTCCCTGAAAGCCCTGGCCCAGGCGGAAAAAATGCAGGATTCTTCCCTGCTGGTCATGGCTTCCGCTCCAGACCGCATGGAGAACGCCAATACGGCCTCCGTCATTTCCCACCGCCGCAGGGCTTCCCGCCCCCCCGCCGTTGCCCTTTCCCGCAAGCAAACGGCCTCAACCGGGAAGAAATCCGTTCCCGCCAGGAGGGCGGTCGCCCGCAGGACGTCCGGAAATTCCAGAACCGCCGTCCGTTCCTCCGGAGGGACCCGCTATACACTCGGGTAAAAGCTCCTCTTCCCTCCTGTTTTTCCGGTGTTCCGTTTTCGCCGCCTCCTGACATGGCCGTTTGAACGCATGGTTGCCTGCATCCGTCACATTTGGTAACGTAGATTTATGGCCATGATGGAACACGAAGATATCAGCAATGAAAACCTGGCGGGGCACCTTCTGGTCGCCGCCCCCTACCTGGATGGCGCCGGATTCCATCATTCCGTCATCTTCCTGAGCCGGGCGGAGAAGGAATTTGTCATCGGCCATATTTTGAATCATCCGTCCGGCATGAATGTGGGGGACGTAGCCCGCCATACGGAAATACCGGAATCCCTTTACGCCGTGCCCATCTTCAAGGGAGGGCCCGTAGAACGCAACCAGCTCATCTTCGCCGCTTTCATCCGCACGGAGGATAAATTGCGCGTCCAGTTTCATCTGCAAGAGGAACAGGCCCTGGAATACCTGGAAGATCCCCGCGCCATCCTGCGCGCCTACGTAGGCCATAGCGGGTGGACGCCGCCCCAGCTGCGCCGGGAACTGAATGACCGTGCCTGGTATGTTTCCCCCATGGTGCCGGACATCTGCCTGGAAACGGATTCTTCCAAGGTCTGGGCCATGGCCATGCGGCGGCTCTCTCCCCTGCACCATATCATGAGCCACGCGTCCGCACAGCCATCCCTGAACTGAACCATCCATCATGAGCATCCAACAAAATCTGGAACATATTCTCTCCCGCATACGCGCAGCGGAACTCCGCGCCGGACGTCCGGCGGGTTCCGTCCGCCTCGTCGCCGTCAGCAAAACTTTTCCCGCAGAGGATGTGAAAGCGTGCCATGATGCGGGCCAGCGCATTTTCGGTGAAAACAAGGTCCAGGAGGGACTGGCAAAAATCCCTTCCCTTCCTCCGGATACGGAATGGCATCTCATTGGCCCCCTCCAGCGCAACAAGGTGCGCAAGGCCCTGGAATATTTCACGCTGATCCATGCCGTGGACTCCCTGCGCCTGGCCCGGTTCATGGATACCGTGGCTCAGGAAACGGGAAAACGGCCCCGCATTTTGCTGGAAGTGAACGTAGGCAATGAAGACAGCAAGTTCGGATTCTTCCCGGAAACCCTGGAAAAGGAATGGCCGGAGCTGTCCTCCCTGAACCATCTTGAAATCGCCGGCCTTATGTGCATTCCCCCCCCGGTGGAAAATCCGGAGGAGGCGCGGCCCTATTTCCGCCGTCTCCGGGAGCTGAAGGGAGTCCTGTCCGGCAGCGGGGGAGCCACGCTGACGGAACTGTCCATGGGCATGAGCCACGACTTTGAAACGGCAATAGAGGAAGGAGCCACGCTCGTCCGCGTAGGGACGGCCATTTTCGGCGGCCGCTCGTACGCTCCCGCTTCGTGATTTTAGTTGGACAGAAGGAAAAGCGGCGTGTAGGTTTGTTCCGGAAAACCGGAACAGCCCGGACGGAGACCTGATTTCATCACCCCATGCTGACAGGAGGAAAAAACGTGATTCCGCATGCGGTGCGGGACGTAGCGGATGCCGCCGCGGCGTTTTCCGCCCGGATTGGTCCCGACCGTCATTTCGATTCCCAGGAAAAGGTGGAGGAAGCCCTGGCCGAATGCTGCTCTCCGCAGAATGTCACCGTCATCGGCATGACAGGGTCCGGCAAATCCTCTACGCTGGACGCCCTGGCCGGGGAACGGTTCTGTTCCCGCGTGTCCAGTGAAGCCACACTGGTCCGCTGGCAGTACAGGCCTCATCCCGCCCCACACACCCATGAATGGGTTCTGGACCTTTTTTACCCGTCGGACGCCCTGCTCAACCTGGAGTTCTGGGATACCATCGGCCTGGAACAGGAGGATGCCCCCAGAAAGCTGAAGCACATCGTTCCCAAATCGGATGCCATCCTTGTGGTTATTTCCGCCAGTGACGGCAACCATTCCGTCCTGTGGGACTATCTCCAGACGCTGGAGGAACGTCTCCATTCCCGCATGGTTCTCGTCATCACCCATGCGGAGCTGCTCTCTTTTGAGAGGCTTCAATCCTTGAAAGAGGAGCTTCGCTCCACCTCCCGGGAACGCCTGGGCGTGCAGCTGCCCCTGTACCCTGTCACGACCGCCGGAGAGCATGCAGGAGAAGGAGTGGAAGCCCTGACGGCGTGCGTTCAGGAAGTGCTGAAACGCAGCCCGCTGACGGACAAGCGCGTGGAACGCCTTCTGCTGGCTACGGACAGCCTTCTGGAAGAACAGGGGAAGGTGCTTGATGAACTGAGCCGCCTTTCCAAGATGGATTCCGGCTTCCTGACGTCCATTGACCGGGAAATCGACCGCATCCAGCTCCAGATGGAGGATGAAATGCCGGCACGCCTCAAGGCATACGCGCAATACGTGCAGGACTGCGTGCCGCGTCTGGGGAAAAAGTCGGCACGCCAGATGGGGCGTTTCCTATCCATCCGGCGCACGATGATCCTGCACAAGCTTCCTCCCGTCATTGACGAATGGTTTTATGAGCTGGTCAAATCCGGCATTGAGGAACGGCACGCGTATTACAACAAGGAATTCCTGAACATCTGCCAGACGCACTGGAACCATGTGCGCCCACGCGTGAAGGAACAGTGGGACTGCGACATAGGGGACTTTCCGGCCGCAAAGCTCCAGACGGATCTGGAAGTGTACAAAGAGAGGCTGGGGCGTTCCATTTACATGCCCCTGAAGGACTTCGGCATCAAGCCGTGCCTCAGCAAGCTGTTTCTGGACCAGGAGGATGTGATGAGGACGGAAATCAAGCTGATGCTCCTTCTGGTGATTCTGGGAGCCCTGCTGGGCTGTTTCGGAGAGCACGCAGCAGGGTTCGCCTGCGTAGGCGCGGCCCTGGCCGTCTGGGTGGGCGGCAACCTGGGGCTGGCCTGGATGCAGTTCCGCCTGTCCCGCCAGATCGTGGCCGCAGCGGCGGAAATGCACATTGCCGTGGAATGCGGGTTGCGCACCCCCCTGTATGAAGCCATGATCAGCGGACTTTCCGACTACCGAAAACTGTATGCGGACATCCGCGGCCAGGTAGCCGGAGGGGTGGAATACCTCCAGCCCCTGCTCAACGCCCGCTACGACCTGTTTTATAAACTGACCGTGCAGAAACACCGGTTCCGTATCTAGCCTCTTTCCCTTTCTCCGGAGAGGTCACTCCCCTTCTGGCGCAATCACCATGTCCACATGCCTGTCATGGGCTTCCATGGGCAGGTCGTCCAGAAGCTGGCAGGGGAAGCAGACTCCCGCCAGCGGCACCCCAGCAGCCGGGCCGGCCAGCAGCGTATCATAAAATCCGCCGCCATACCCCAGCCGCTTGCCGTCCCTGGTAAATGCGGCCCCAGGCAGCACTATCAAATCCATTTCCCCCGCATGCAGTTCCGGGCATCCCGGACCGGGTTCGCGTATGCCCCAGCTGCCCGCCACCAATTCCCCGTGATGGCATACACGGTGAAAACTCAGCCTTCTCCCCTCATGCACCAGCGGGAAGTACCATTCCCGGTCCGGAAGCAAATCCAGCAGGGAAAGCAAATCCACCTCTCCCGGCCTGGCGGCAAAAACAGCCACGCGCCGGAAATTCTTCTCCCGCACCAGAGACGACACACGGCGGCAGATGGAACGGGACATGGCCTCCCGGGCGGCGGCATCCAATCCGCCCACCCTTTCACGTATCATGCGGCGCACTTCCCGTTTGGCAGCCGCCGGACCGCTTACGATTCCGGATTGGGATGCTTTTCCTTCCATTCCAACAAACTTTTTAGAAATACGCTTTCCAGGGAGTTGCGCGGATGCCCATCCTCCAGCCAAACGGCACGGCCGTCTTCCTTCACCATCTCCTTCAGCCGTTCCATCAATTCCGGGGAAGCATGTTCCAGAAGTATTTCCTGCTTGTCGGAATCCCGCGTCAGCTCATTCACAGACCCTTCCGCAATGAGCAGCCCTTTAAAAATGACGCCCACCCGGTCGCAAACCTCCTGCACCTGTTCCAGCAGGTGGGAACACAGGAATACGGTCATCCCCCGCCCTTTCAGGTTTTCGATAATGTTCCGGATATCCCTCGACCCCAGAGGATCCACACCGGCGGTCGGTTCGTCCAGAACCAGCAGGCGGGGGGACTGAACCAGGGCCTGCGCCATGCCGATGCGCTGGAGCATCCCCTTGGAATAGCCGCCCAGCCGCCTGTCCGCCGCATCAGCCAATCCCACCAGCTCCAGCAGCTCCCTGACTTTCGCTTTCAGGGATTTTCCGCTCAGGCCGCACAGTCTGCCGTAAAAGGAAACAGTTTCCGCCCCCGTCAGGAATTTGTAAAAGTAGGGGTTTTCCGGAAGAAAGCCCACTTCCTCCTTGCTGTCCGGAGCCAGGCTGGACCTGCCGAAAATGGAACAGGAACCTTCCGTAGGCCTCACCAGCCCCAGCAGGGCCTTCATCAGGGTGGACTTGCCGGAGCCGTTCGGGCCAATGAGGCCATATACCTCCCCTTGCCGGATATTCATGTCTATCCCCCGCACGGCATGCACCACGGGTTTGCCAAGACCTGTTTTAAAGGTCTTGTGCAGGTTGACTATTTCAGCGGCTACAGGCTGGTCCATAAAAAAGGTCAATGCTTGATCTGCCCCAGGCGGCGCAGAAGAATCTGGCTCATGTCAATGCCCTTGGAGAACAAATCCACGGGAAAGTTTTCATTGGGGGAATGGATGCGGGCATCCGGAAGGCACATGCCCAGCATCAGGGCATCCGCTCCCAGCACGCGCTTCATTTCCTCAATGATCGGGATGCTGCCTCCTTCCCTTACCAGCACGGGTTTGTGGCCAAAAGCCTCTTCCAGCGCCTGCTGGGCGGCAAGACCGAACTCGGAATTCGGATCGCACACGTAAGCATTCCCGCCATGGCCCCGCCTGAATTCCACCGTGACGCCCTTGGGGGAATGTTTCTTTACATGTTCTTCCAGCAGGGTTTCAATCCTTTCAGGCTGCTGTCCCGGCACCAGGCGGCATGAAATTTTGGCAAAGGCATGGCTGGGGATAATCGTCTTGCTTCCCTCACCCTGGTAACCTCCTCCGATACCGTTGATTTCCAGCGTCGGGCGGGCAAAAATACATTCCGCTCCGGTGAAACCGGCCTCCGTCACCACGGTTTCCACGCCCGTCAGCTGAGCCAGTTCCTCATTGCTCATGCCGGGCACCGTGGCCCACATACTGCGTTCCCATGTGGCGATAGGTTCCACGCCGTCGTAAAACCCTCTCACGGCCACACGCCCCTCTTCATCATGGAAGGAGGCGATTATTTCCGCAAGAGCGGCGATGGGATTGGCCACCGCTCCTCCGAACACGCCAGAATGAAGATCCGCGGAAGGGCCTTTGACGATAATTTCCGCCCCGGCCAGGCCGCGCAGCCCGTAGGAAAACGTAGGGGTGTCCGGAGCGGCCATGCCGGTATCGGAAACTACAATAACGTCGCAGGCCAGCTCTTCCCTGTGCTCCTTGATAAACTGGGAAAGACTGCCGCTGCCCACTTCTTCCTCCCCTTCCAGAAGGAAAATCACATTTACGGGAAGGTGGCCTCCGTTCTGGCGGAGCAATTCCTCCACGCCCAGAATATGGGCGAACAGCTGCCCCTTGTTGTCCGTAGCGCCGCGGGCGTAAATCTTCCCGTCCCTCACTTCCGGTTCAAACGGGTCGGATTCCCATAATTCCACAGGATCTACGGGCTGCACGTCGTAATGGCCGTAAATCAACACGGTGGGTTTCCCTTCCTCCCGCGGGCTGCGGGCCAGCACAATGGGATGGAGAGGCGTTTTACAGGCCTTTGCTTCCAATCCCATGCCGGACAATTTATCTACCAGCCAGTCCGCGCAATCACTCACGTCCCGGGCGTGTTCCTTCTGTGCGGAAATGCTTGGAAATCTCAACAAGGTGGCTAATTGATCCAGTCTGTTCATGCCTTCATCAGACCATGCCTGGGGCTTCAAATCAACCGGTAAAGTGTGGCATTCCATGCCGGAACGGGCCTTTTTTCAAAAAATGGAGCCCGCACATGGCGCCGGGAACAATATTTGATTGCTCTCGCGTGTGTTTTGTTCCTTTATATAGGATTATGTTCAGCAAATCCAAAGTGAAGAAAGTGGATTTCGTCACTCTGTCCAAATTTTACGGCAAGTACAAGGAAGCCCTTCAACTGGAACTTATCAACAGCCCCGCCGGCCTCAGCCGCCACATCTGCGAACCCGCCCTCAACCGCCCCGGGCTGGCGATCGCCGGCTTCTACTCCTACTTTGCCAACAAACGTATCCAGGTTTTCGGCTCCGCGGAGCTGGCCTATCTTCAAAAACTGCCGGAAGGCATGCGCAAATCTCGCATTCAGCGCATGTTCCGGTGCGAGGTGCCGGGCATCGTCTTCTCCCGTGACAAAATTCCCCCCCGGGAAATCGTGGAGCTGGCGGATGAAGCCGGCGTCTGCGTCTTCCGCACGAGCCTGGTGACCATGAAATTCGTCAACTCCGCCACCATCATTCTGGAAAACGAATTCGCGGAAAGCGTCACCCTGCACGGCTGCATGGTGGACGTGCGCGGAGTGGGCGTCCTCATCCGCGGCAAGAGCGGCGTGGGGAAGAGTGAAACGGCCCTGGGCCTGATTGAACGCGGCGCGGCCCTCGTAGCGGACGACATGGTGTATGTACGCAACGTGGGCGGAGAACTGGTGGCCAGCGCCCCGGAAATGAGCCGCGGCTTTATGGAAGTGCGCGGCCTGGGCATCGTCAACATCACCACCCTTTTCGGCCTGAAATCCATCCGCCACAACAAGCGTCTGGATCTCATCGTCACCCTCATTCCCGCCAAGGACCAGGAAGAGCTGGACAGACTTGGTCTGGAGAGGGAGGGGCTGGACGTCCTGGGGGAAAAAGTGCTCCATGTTCAGCTTTCCGTGGCTCCCGGCAGGGATATTGCCAGGCTGGTGGAAGTAGCCGCCATGGACTATCATCTTAAGGACATGGGCATCGACATGGCCGGGGAGTTCAACCGCCGCCTCATGTCAAACTTCCAATCCTCCGAAAACTAGGACTGACAAAAAACTCTTGGAAAAAAACTTTAATTAGTGTACTTACCGTTGTAGCAACCGTTATCACCCCTTACTTCAAATTCCATGGTCACCAAGGAACTCACCATCATCAATAAACTCGGCATTCACGCACGCCCGGCTGCTCAATTCGTCAAACTGGCCAGCAAATTTGATGCAGACATTGTCGTGGAGAAGGATGGCGAGGAAGTTGACGGCAAGAGCATTCTGGGTTTGATGATGCTGGCGGTAGGCCACGGCTCCAAGATCACCATCACGGCGGAAGGGAAGGACGAACAGGAAGCGCTGAATGCGCTGGAAGACCTGATTTCCCGCAAGTTTGAAGAAGATTGAACACTCCGGCTCACGGCCATATGAGACCGGGCCATTAAGCCCGCAGATGATTCAGGAACCCATTTCAACGGAAGAAACCTGGCTTCAGGGCATTCCCGTTTCCCCCGGCATTGCCCTGGGCAAAATTAAAATTCAAATCAGCGGTTCCAAGGAACCCGTAGCGTACGATATTTCCCCGGAAGAAGTGGATTCTGAGCTGGTGCGCTTCCACCGGGCGCTGCAAACCACTGCGGACCAGATCAGGACGCTGCGGGAACGCATGATCCAGATATCCGGAGAGAAAGATGCCTCCATCTTCGACGCCCACATCCTTCTCCTTCAGGACAAAATTATCCTCCAGCAGGTTCAGACGGAACTGCTCAAGCGCCTCCAGAACGTGGAGCACATCTTTTATGTGGTCATGCAGAACTACATGGAAGTTCTGCGCCGTGTGGACGACCCCTACCTGCGCGCTAAAACGGCGGATATGGAGGATGTCATGCAGCGGGTCATCAACAACCTCCGCAGCACAGAACCTCCTGAAGACGAGGAAGAAACGGAAAAAGACCAGGTTCTGGTGGCTTACGACCTGACTCCTTCCGACACGGCAGCCATGGATGCCAGCCTGATTCACGGCTTTGCCACGGAAATAGGCTCTTCCGTTTCCCACACAGCCATTCTCGCCCGCTCCATGGGCATCCCCGCCGTCGTGGGGCTTGACCAGGCCCTTCTGAGAGTGGAAAGCCACTCACCCGCCATTCTGGACGGCTACAAGGGCGTGCTCATCCTGAAACCCACGAAAGAAACGGAGGAATACTACCACCGCCTCCAAGTGGAAAAGGAAAAGGCCTACAAGGCGCTGGAAGCGCTGCGCGACCTGCCCACCATCACCAGGGACGGACGCAACATCCGCCTGTCCGTCAACGTGGAGTTCCCCCATGAATATTCCGGCATCAAGGAGGTAGGAGCGGAAGGGGTAGGCCTGTTCCGCACGGAATTCTTTCTGCTGAGCAACCCATCCGGCATGCCGGATGAAGAAGAACAAACGCGCTACTACAGAAAGCTGGCGGAAGGTTGCTCCCCCCACGGCGTCATCTTCCGCACCCTGGACTCCGGCGGCGACAAGCTGCCGTGCGAACAGCTCCGCACTCCGGAACCGAACCCCTTCCTTGGCTGGCGAGGCATCCGTGTCTCCCTCAGCCGCCCGGAGCTGTTCAAGCAGCAGCTTCGGGCCATTCTACGTGCCTGCGCGGACACGCCCGGCTGCGGCATCATGTTCCCCATGGTCTCCGGCTATACGGAAGTGGTCACAGCCAAGCACATCCTCCAGGAATGCCGGGAAGAACTGGAAAGGAAGAACATCCCCTATGCGCGGGACTTGAAAGTGGGCATCATGATTGAAGTGCCCAGCGCCGCCATCATGACGGACGTGCTGGCGCGCGAGGTGGATTTCTTCTCCATAGGCACGAATGACCTCACCCAGTACACTATTGCCGTGGACCGGGTCAACAACCGCGTCGCCAACATGTTCCGCCCCACGCATCCTGCCGTGATACGCATCATGGATATGACGATCACCGCCGGAGAACGGGAAAACATTCCCACGGCCATCTGTGGGGAAATGGCGGGGGACATTACCCTGCTTCCCCTGCTGATCGGCCTGGGGGCCACCTCCATGTCCGTGGGCGTCCACCTTGTCCCCATCATCCGGTATGCCATCCGCAATCTGGACTACGGCCAGTGCCGGGACATGGCCCAAAAGGCGCTCCAGGCCCCCAACAGCAGGGCTATCGTGGACTTGAGCACGGCCCTGGCCCGGAAATCCTATCCGGCCCTGTTTGAATAAGGCTCTTCCATCCCGGTACACGCCGCACCGGAAAAACAGGACGTTCCCGAACAAACTGCCGCGGGAATACGAATCCTTGACAGAAACGTCCGTCTCATGCGTTATTATAAGTACTGGTCATTTTTAGTAATGAACATTTCCCGCATCGCAGCCTTTCTCATCCCGTTCCTGCTGGGAAGCGCCTGCTCCGCTTCCGCAGCTTCCGTAAAATCATCCCGCGCGGCAGAACCGAAACGCCCCAACATCATCCTCTTTCTGGTGGACGACATGGGCTGGCAGGATACATCCCTGCCCTTTTGGCGGGAAGAGGACGGCACTCCCAAACCTACTTTCCTGAACAAGCGCTACCGCACGCCCAACATGGAGGCTCTGGGCAAACAGGGCATGGTATTCACGAATGCCTACGCGCAGCCTATCTGTTCCCCCAGCCGGTGCAGCCTCATGTCCGGCATGAACTCCGCCCGCCACCGCGTCACGAACTGGACGCTCCTGCGTGACCAAACCACGGACGCAGGCCATCAAGCGCTCAAGGCTCCCTCAGACTGGAGCGTCAACGGCATCCAGCCGACAGGAACCAGGGCATCCGGAACCACCCATCTTCCCCTGACGGAAGAAAAAATCCAGTACAGGATGGAAAAACCCTTCACCCAGGTGCTTGGGCTGCCCGCCCTGCTCAAAAAACAGGGTTATACCACCATCCACTGCGGAAAAGCCCATTTCGGCTCCAAAAATACGCCCGGAGCCAATCCCAGGCTCTTCGGCTTTGACTACAATATCGCCGGCACGGAAATAGGCGGCCCGGCGGACTACCGGGGTTCCCGGAAATACGGCACGGGGAATTTCCATGTCCGCGGACTGGATGAAAATAATTACTATGAAAACGACACATTCCTGACGGAAGCCCTGACGCAAGAGGCGCTGAAACGCCTGGACGCCATTCGGAAAAACCCCAGGGAGGCGGACAAGCCTTTCTACCTGTACATGTCCCATTATGCCATCCATGCCCCCTTCGACATGCGCGGCTATGACAAGAGATTTGCGGAAGAGTACTCCAACCCCAATGACGGCCATAAATGGTCCGACAACGAAAAACGCTATTCCGCCCTGATCCAGGGGATGGACAAGAGCCTGGGCGACATCCGGGAATACCTGAAAAAAAACAATCTGGATAAAAATACCGTCATCATCTTCATGGCAGACAACGGGGGCCTTGCCATCAGCGGACGCATGGGCAACAAGGAATCCAATTACCCGCTTAGTTTCGGCAAGGGTTCCAACCGGGAAGGCGGCATCCGGGAACCGATGATCGTCTACTGGCCCGGGGTCACAAAGGCGGAAAGCGTCTGCGCCACTCCCGTCATCATTGAAGACTTTTTCCCCACCATTCTGGAAATAGCGGGAGCAAAAAAAATTCAGGCGCCTCAGGTTGTGGACGGCAAAAGCTTTGTTGCCCTGCTGAAAGGCGGCAGCATGAATCCCAACCGCCCCCTGCTCTTCCACACGCCCAACGTATGGGGGGAAGGGAACGGAAACAACTCCCGTTATTCCCCCAGCACGGCCATGCGCCAGGGGGACTGGAAGCTTATCTACTGGCACCCTGACCAGAAGTTCGAACTCTTCAACCTCAAGGAGGACATCAGCGAGGAGCACAACCTGGCGGAACAGCAGCCGGAACGCGTTAAGGCCATGGCCAGGACCATGACCGCCCTGCTCAAGGAGCGCAAGGCCCAAATGCCCACCTACAAAAAGAATAATCCCGCCGGAGCCCGTGAAGGCGCTCCCGTACCGTGGCCGGACCAGGCGGCGGCCAGGCTGTAAAGGCATCTCCATCCCTCCCTGGAAAGCCGCATTATTCCCTTTTCTTTTAAGAAAACAGGGAGTATGGTGCGGCTTTCCCGTTTTTATTCCCTTTCAAAAACCATGAACAACCTCCTTTCCATCGAACAGCTTACCGGAGACGAAATCCGGGACCTGCTCGCCCTGGGCCACCGGCTTAAGGCGGAACGCGGCCATCACGAACGCCTTCCCCTGAAGGGGCAGACCTGGGCGCTCATCTTTTCCAAATCCTCCACCCGCACCCGCGTTTCCTTTGAAGTGGGCATCAGTGAACTGGGGGGCCGTCCCATGTTCCTTTCCGTCCATGACATCCAGCTCGGGCGTGGAGAGCCCATCAAGGATACGGCCCGCGTGCTGGGACGTATGATTCACGGCGCCGCCATCCGGACTTACGGACAGCAGGAGGTGGAGGAATTCGCCAGCTTTTCCGGCATTCCCACCATCAATGCCCTGACGGACGAGGAGCACCCCTGCCAGATCCTGGCGGACCTGCTTACCATTGAGGAAATCTACGGCCCCGGTTCCTGGAAGGATATGAAAATCGCCTTCGTGGGGGACGGGGACAACAACATGTCCCGCTCCTGGATGTGGGCGGCCAAGAGGCTGGGCTTTACGCTCGCCATCGGAGCCCCTACCAATTACCTTCCCCTGGAAGACTTCCGCAGGCATCTGGACTGCGAGAACGTCATCTTCACCACGGATCCCGTGGAAGCTGTCAAGGGAGCTTCCGTCATCAACACGGACGTCTGGCTTTCCATGGGCCAGGAATCGGAAGGACTGTCCAAGGAAAAACACTTCTATCCCTACCAGGTGAACAGGGAGCTGCTGGAACATGCCGCCTCCGGCCACTCCGTTTTCCACTGCCTGCCCGCCTACCGCGGCAAGGAAATCACGGAAGACGTGCTGGAACATTTTGCTCCCGTTATCTTCCGGGAAGCGGAAAACAGGGTGCATGCCCAGAAAGCCGTGCTCGCCACGCTTGCAGACGCCCGCCGGGGATAACCCGCCCGGCTCATCCTACCCAATCTCCGAGCCATGAACTACGAAGAACGCCTGCAAGACCTGCTGGATGAACTGGATTTGTTCCAGGACTGGACGGAACGCTACGAATACATCATCAGCCTGGGTAAAAAATTGCCCAGGCTGGATGAAGCCTACAAAACGGAGGACTCCCTCATCAAGGGATGCCAATCCCGCGTATGGCTGCACACGGAACCGGACAATGGCGTACTGAAATTGTACGCAGACAGCGATTCCCTCATCACCAAGGGCCTCATTGCCGTCTTCATCCGGCTGCTTTCCGGCCTGCCTCCGGAAGAAATCCTGAAGGCGGACATGTCCAAGCTGGACAAAACCGGCCTGAAAGACCACCTGGCGCCCACCAGGGCGAACGCCCTCAACTCCATGGCGGCCCAGATCAAGCAGGCCGCCATAAAAATGGCGGAACACCATTGATTTTTCCAAAGCAATGACTCACGGCCTTTTCCCGCATCTTCTCCTGCTCTCCGCATTCTGCGGCGCAAGCCTCTCATGCAGCAGCTCTTCCCGGGACATCACCATCCGCAGCATTCCTTCCGGAGCCAGCCTGCGCGTGAACGGAGACTACGCCGGCCAGGCCCCCGTCACGCTCTCCCTGAACAGGCACAAGCCCGTGCACGTTGCGGCGGATAAACCGGGCTTCCTTTCCACGGAAAAAACGTTTCATCCGGAAATGACCACGCAAGGAGCCATTTTGTGGGGCCGCAATAACGAGAAGTCCAAGGACTTCAAAACGGACACCCTGACCATCCGGCTGAAAAAGGCGGACTCAGGAGCTCCCCCTCTGCGGGAACTTCCCGCGCAGTGGTAACAGCCTGCCGGACACACGTTCCGGCAGGGGAAGCGCCTATTCATCCCGCGCCCGGTACGCAGGCCCGTACCGCACGCCTTTTTCATGGACGGATCAATAAACCCGCCAGTTTTTTTGAGGCCGCACGCTAATCCTCCCGCCCCAGGCGGCGGGCCATGACGGCGGAACCTACCCTTTTCAGGACCAGGGCCGTACGCGGCAGCAGGTACAGGGAAAGGTTCCCGTCCCCATCCGTAAAATGCGGCATGGAAACATCCTGCCTCCCGAAACCGCCGAAACGGGCGTTGTCCGTATCCAGCACGACCCGCCATTCCCCCTTCTGGGGAACAGGCAGCATGTAATCCATGATAGCCCTGTCTCCGGACCAGTTGAACACAAATACCAGGCCGCCGCGGTGGAATGCCATGACATGGTTGGTCTCGTCAATATTAAGCGGGAAAGGCGGCGGATTATTCAGCAGCCGGGCTTCCTGCGCCAGGCGGACCATCGCCTGGTCAAAGGCATTCAGGAACTTGAACCTGAGGGAAGGATTGTCCACCAGGGACCACTGGCGGCGGCAGTATTCGTAAGACCAGTCGTTGCCTTCGCGCGGAAAATCAATCCATTCCGGATGCCCGAATTCGTTGCCCATGAAATTCAGCCAGCCTTCCCCCCCGGTAGCCAGCGTCACCAGGCGGATCATCTTGTGCAGCGCCATGCCGCGGTCAATAATGAGGCTCTGCTGGTCCACGGCCATTTTCCAGTACATTTCCGCATCCATCAGGCGGAACGCCAGAGTCTTGTCCCCCACCAGGGCCTGGTCATGGCTCTCGCAATAGGCCACATGCGGCTCTCCGTAGCGCCTGTTGGTCAGCGTGTACCACATGTCCCCCATGCTCCATTCCTCATCCTTTTTCTCCTTGAGCAACTTAATCCAGTAATCGGGAATGCCCATGGCCAGACGGTGGGAAAAGCCAATCCCCCCTTCGTCCACCGGGCGGCACAACCCCGGCATGCCGGACATGTCCTCCGCAATCGCTATGGCGCCCGGCTTCACCCGCTGAATCAGCGTGGCGGCCAGCTGCAAATAGGCCACGGCATCCAGATCCACGGAAGAGCCGAAGTAGGCACCCAAATCCCCGAACGGCTCATGCCCACGGTGGAAATACAGCATGGAAGTCACGCCGTCAAAACGGAACCCGTCAAAACGGAACTCTTCCAGCCACCAGCGGACATTGGACAGGAGGAACTCGAGCACCTCGTCCCGGCCATAATCAAAACAACAGGAATCCCAGTCCGGATGGCGGCCGCGCTCCCCGGGCAGGAAATACATGCCTCCGGAACCGTCAAAATTGTTCAGACCTTCCGCCTCATTCTTCACGGCGTGGGAATGCACCACGTCCAGCAGCACGGCGATGCCCAGGCCGTGAGCCTGGTCTATCAGGTATTTCAGGTCCTCCGGCTCGCCGAAACGGGAGGAAGGGGCGAAAAAGGAGGAAACATGGTAGCCGAAGGAACCGTAATAGGGGTGCTCCTGGACCGCCATCAGCTGGACGGTATTGTAACCCAGACTGGAGATCCGGGGAAGAACCTCGTCCGCAAACTCGCGGTACGTATGCACGCGCCCTTCTTCCCCGCCCATGCCTACATGCGCTTCATACACGAACGGAACTTCCACCCGGGAAGGATCAAAACCGTTATTCCGCCATTCATAGGGGCGCTCCGGCATCCAGATCTCCCCGGCAAAATCATAGGTGGTCGGATCCTGGACGGTCCTGGTAATCCACGCGGGAATGCGATCTCTGCCCGTGCCGTCCGCACCGACCACGTGCACCTTCACCTTCTGCCCGTGAGCCAGCGCATCAGGCGGCAGCGTAATCTCCCACACGCCGCGCTCATTCCGCTCCAGCGGGTGGCTCTCCCGGTTCCAGCCGTTAAAATCTCCAATCAGGAACACCCTGCGGGCGGCGGGAGCCCATTCCCGGTACGTCCACGCCCCCGTCTCCGCGTCCCTGTTGAAACCGTAATAGCGGTAGCCACGCGCGTATTCCTCCAGAGAACCGGCGCGCTGGTTGATCCTCTTCATTTTCAGGTCAAACAGACGCTGGCGGTCGCTTATCTGGCGGGAATACGGCTGGAGCCATCCGTCCGCCATCACCAAGCCGGGTATCGGGGGTCTTCTCATTATCCGATGATACCCCGCCTCAATCAGAAGGGTCAAGGAAGAAAGAAGGGCTGCTCCCGGAGGGGAAGGAAAACAGGCGCGCCCCTTTACCCTCGTTCGGGAAGGCGCCCCGTATCACGCATGTACATCATCCTGGCCAGAACCTCCTTGGAAATATGGTTCAAATCAAAATGCACAGGGGGAGAATCCGGCAGAGCTCCCCAGTCCCCGTACTGGCCGTACAACACCATTTCAGGCAACCGCGGGGCAGGGAACTCCCTTCCCTCAAACCGGACGCGGGAAAGCGGAAACAGCCATTCATGGCGGAAGGAATGGCGGCACGGGCCGGCAAAAGGAATCTCAAAACCCAGGAAAATGTTTCCTCCATCCGCCGGCCGCCGTCCTCCCATCACCACACGGTCCCGGATCGCCATCTTTTCCTCATAAGAACACCGCGTCCGGTAGCGGCAGGAGGAATCCACCTCATAATCAAGCATTCCGGATGCCTTGTAACCGCGCAGCAGCCACTCCCCTTCCTCAGGGGCATCCGGAGACCACGCGGCAGGGGCCGTGTCATACGGGAAAATGTCCACATTGCACAACGTGCCCGGCAACCCGATCTGGATGAACGGATCCATACTGACGGAGAAACCGCGCGAACCGAAAAGCCCGGCGGCGTTCTCCCTCAACCTCTCATAATCTTCACGCAGCATGGAAATATCCAGGTCGTCATCCCAAGGGATAAAGCCCCGGTGCCGCACCGCGCCCAGCAGGGTCCCGAAATCCAGCCAGTACTGATAACCGCCCTCTTCAAGAATGCCGGCCACCTCATTCAAAAAACAGGTCATGGCCTGCTGCACAATCCTCAGCACTCCGGATGCCTGGGGCATTTCCTCGGCCCGGACGGTAGCTTTAACCAGTTTGCCCAACTGGGAAAATTCACTTTCCCGGCCCACCTTGAACCGCCCGTACGGAATGCCGAAAAGACGGACGAAACGCTTCTTCCTGTCCGTGCAGGAAGAAAGCACGTTCAGGCCGCAGCACCGGACTTCCGTCACCCACCAATGCTTTCCCCTTACTAATTTCCCGGTTCTTCCGGCGGTAATGAATGATGGCAGCTTCATCATAGGTAAATTTGGTCAAAAAACACGCGGGCTATGCTTCATTTTTCCAGAAAAGCACATCCGGCAGATTCAGAATCTTTATCTCCCACTTCTTACAAGTCAATGAAAAACAAGCCGTTCTTTTCGGAGAAAAACACCCGTTCCATCATCGTAAAACTGCTTTTTCCAAAATGGCGGACAAACCTTATCCGACCCTTTCCACTATATTGGCGACAAGCGGATTGAGCATCCGCCGTCAAAGTAAAAATTTCTGTAAGAATATGTTAATGGAATATTACACGGGTAAAAAGAAAAGACCTGATTTTTGAAGACTCCGTTATTGACGCCCTGCTCCGCCACCCCTATCCCAGCCTTGCTCTCGTCGCCAAATTTGAAAGCTGGATGGACGGCACGGTCGTCACTCTGGATGAAGACGACAACATCAGGCAATTCATTCCCGGCAGCAAATTCTCCTACAAGAAAAAGACGGAATATTTTAAAACAGTCAATATTTACAAATTCAGCAGGGAATTCTCCCGGACCCATTACGTCCCCTTTCTTACAGCCTACAGCAAAGCCCTGGGCAATAATGAATATTACGAACAGGTGCTGCGGGTCATCGCCCTGCTGGACAAGCCGGAAATCAAGGCGCTGCGCCTCGGAGGCGAAGCATGGTATGAAATAGACGACATCCAGGACCTGGACATCGCAGCCTCCATATTCACCCCGGACAGGGAAGAACACCTGCGCCTGATGGAATCCCGGTACGGAGGCTACTGGCGCTATCCCCGCATCAGGGATTTCTGTTACCTGGTCAATCCCTATTTCCCCAACAAACGCCTCATGTCCGAACTCAAGGCGAATTTTGAACGCCTGGTGAGGGAATACCCGTCCGGAATGAGAGTCAACAGCCTGCTGGCGGCAAAATACTTCGGCATCAGCCAGGAATACATCTGCATCGGCAACGGCGCGGCGGAACTCATTAAGGCGCTCATGTCCCGCCTGGAAGGGAAAATGGGGGTCATCTACCCTACCTTTGAAGAATACCCCAACCGGGTGAAACCGGATATGGTGGTTCCCTTCCATACCGCTTCCCGGAATTTCACTTATACGGCGGACGACCTGATGGAATTCTTTTCCGGGAAAGACATCGGTACCCTGCTCCTCGTCAATCCGGGAAACCCTTCCGGATTCTTCCTGCCGAAAGGCGATGTGCTGCGCCTCTGCCTGTGGACAAAAACCCGCGGCATCCGCCTGATCGTGGATGAATCCTTTGTAGACTTCTCCTGCGGAATGCCGGACAATACGCTGCTGAAAGACGGCATCCTGGAAGAATATCCCCACCTGGCCGTGGTAAAAAGCATTTCCAAATCCTACGGCGTTCCGGGCCTCCGCCTGGGTATTCTGGCCTCCGCGGACAGGGAACTGGCGGCATGGATAAAAAAAGATGTTTCCATCTGGAACATCAATTCCATCGCGGAATTCTACATGCAAATCTTCGGGAAATACGAGCAATCCTACGTGCGCGCGTGCAACCGTTTCATGAAGGAACGGGACCGCTTCATGCAGGAACTCTCCCGCGTGCCTTTCCTGAACGTTTTCCCCTCCCAGGCAAACTATTTCATGTGCGAGGTCAAGCCCCCCATGAAAGCCCGCTCCCTGACCGGCCTTCTGCTGAAAAACCACTCCATCCTTGTTAAGGACTGCAGCCGGAAAAAAGGATTTGAAGGCAGAGAATTCATCCGTATCGCCGTCAGAGACGCAACCGACAATGATGCCCTGGTCCGGGCCATGCATGCAGAAACCGGCTCGGAACCGTCTTCTACTTGTCCCACTAACGGAGAATCCCCTTTTTCATCCTGTTCCACTTCAGCCTCCTGATGAATACAATTTCCGCTCCTGTCATAGGCATTTGCGGCGGCGGCAACCTGGCCCATGCCATGGCGGGATGGCTGGGTACACGCGGCCTGCATGTCAATATCCTAACCCGAAACCCTAATCAATGGGGAAAAAGCCTCTCCGCTATCTTTCCAAACGGTACTACGCACCATGCTCCCCTAGGGCATATCAGCAACCATCCGGAAATATTGAAAGACTGCAACCTTGTGCTGGTGGCGGTTCCCCGCTTTGGCATTCGGGAGGTATGCCACCGCATTAAACCCTATCTGCATCGAGAGCAGGGGCTCGCTATTGTACCCGGTACTCCGGAGGTCATGGAGATGGCAGAAGATCCCTCTTGGACTTCCACCGTCAGCCTGATGGGAATATACAAGGTTCCCCTGATTTGTCGGACGCAGGAATATGGACATTCCGTCTCCATTCTCGGAAGCCGCCCTCTTAACAGGATATGGGTAGCCCCAGGAAATAATGCCGAACATTGGTCCGCCATGTTGGAAACCTTATTTGACACTCCTCTGACTCATCTTTCTTCTCCCTGGCCCTTTCTGTTGACCAACTCCAATCCCCTTCTCCACCCTTCCCGCTGCATGAGTCTGTTTCGCCACTACAGGGAAGGAATGTTTTATGACAAGCAGTTTCTTTTTTATGAAGAATGGACAGAGGAGGCCAGTGAGTTGTACATCCAGGCAGATAGAGAACTTCTGACCCTCTGTTCCTGTTGTCCCGGCATGGAAATAGGAAAGGACATCATTCCCGTCCTAGATTATTATGAATCCAGAAATGCTGTAGAGTTGACTAAAAAGATTCAATCTATTCCGGCATTCCATGGGGTTAAAGCTCCCATGACCCGCCGGAAACAAGGATGGATTCCCGATTTTTCTTCCCGTTACTTTACGGAAGATGTTCCTCTGGGCACCAAACCCATTTGCTGTCTGGCGGAGCAATTAAACATTCCGGTTCCTACACTCCAGACCTTTGTGGAATGGAACACCTCCATACTAAACAGATTCTCCCCATTTCAAAAGAAACAATAGGATGGCTTCCATTCATGCGAAACAAAACGGTTCCAAGAAAAAAGTTCCATCGGCACTACCCCAGAATTCCACAGGTGTAAGAAGGACTCTTCTTTTCAACTGATCTCTTCCACGCAATACCCTCTCCTGAAACGGGAGGCAACATCAGCCATGAACATGGAATCCTCACGGGTCAAAAGACGGTTGCCGTGCTGGCAGCCATGAATCAGGCGCAAAAACGCGCCAAGTTCATAACGCAGCCCATCCCCTTCAAAATTGGCAAAATATTTCCTGTTGAGCCGGGTATCCTCAAACCGCACTTCAAACATCTCCGTCTTCCACCACGGCGCCGGCACATAAATATACCCCTCCGTTCCGGTAATGCACAAGTCCCCTTCCTGCTTGGCTCCTATGGCTGCCGTAGCGGTGGCTACTGCATTGGAATAAAGAAATTCCGCGCGCGTGAACACGTCCACGCCCGTATGAGACTTTCTGCAAGTAACAAAACGAATCCTGCGGGGATCGGTTCCCAGAAGCTTCCCAATGACAAAGGCGGGATAGGAACCCAGTTCCGTCCAGGCGCCTCCGGCCTGCATGGGGTCATACTCCCTGGCAGCCTCATCCTCTATCAGCTTGGTAAATGTGGCGTCTACTGCCTTGATGGAACCAATAATGCCGCTCCCCGCCAAACTGGTCAATTGCTGGAAAGCTGGACAAAACGCAGTTTTAAGGGCTTCCAGCAAAACGACTCCTTTCTCCTCGGCCAGCCGGAACAGCTCTTCCGCCTCCTTCCGGGCAAGGGCAAGAGGCTTCTCGCACAATACGTGCTTCCCCCTCAACAGGGCCTTCCTGGCCATTTCATAATGGAGATGATGGGGGACGGCAATATAAACGGCATGAACCCGGTCCAGAAACTGTTCGTATTCCGTATCATATTCCAGCAGAGCGTGGGACTCTGCAAAACGGCGGACTTTCTCCTCATTCCTTCCGAAAACGGCTGTTATTTCAATATTGCTGACATATTTGGACTCCCGGAGAAAACGGCCCGCTATGCGCCCGTGACCTGCAATTCCCATATATACAATGGGATTCCGGGCGGAACGGAGGTCTGTTGAAGAAACGCCCTTGGTGCGTTCCAGGTAAACCACCTCGCAATAATCACGAAGATAGTCAAATTTCCCCGACCAGTCGGAGCCAATCACAAAAACATCCGCTCCGTACTTCCGTATGTCATGAATCTTCTGCCCTTCCAGTTCTTCCTTAATAATGAGATCCGCCAGACCGGTTTTCCGCACATTTTCCATGCGTTCCTCCAGGCTCTCCATGACATTCAGCTTGCCGCGGCTCTGGTCGTAACTGTCCGTAGTCACGCCGACGATGAGCCGGTCCCCCAGTTCCCGGGCTCTCCTCAGCAGATTCACGTGCCCCGTGTGCAGCAAATCAAAGGTTCCGTAAGTAATAACCGTTTTCATGGCATGGGCGCATCAATCAGCTTTCCGTAAACATCAATGAAACGGTTGACCGCCGCCTCAAAGGGAACCTTCTCCACCATGGCCTTCACGGAAGGATGCTTGAACTGGATGCGTTCCGGATAAGACAGATAGTCGCCGTAAAAAAATTGCAAGTACTGACGGGCATGGTTGGGCACGGAAAATATCATCCCCTCAAATTCCGCGGAGCCAAGAGGGAAGAACGTTTCATAGGAAAGGTGCGTGTTTTTTGTAAACGTAATGGCAGGAGAAAGAAAAATCCCGGGGGCTTCTTCTTCCCCGGCAGCATCCCTTCCTTCCAGAATATCCCGGCGGATTTTCTCCTGCACCTGTTCATCGGACAGGTTCATCCTGGAACCTACCAGCACCACGTCTTTCTTAAATCCGCTCATAAGCCTGTCCAGCTTCTCATGCCGTTCCGGTGATGAAAGACTCTCTGAATAAAAATGATAGGGATACACATCAAGGTTGAGGGGGGTGCCCTCATACCCTATTTGCAGAAAGGCGTGCCTGTTCCAGGTGAATCCTTCCTCACGGGGGAAAAGTACGGGAAGCAGTTCCAGCAGGCGGTCGAACTCCGGCCTCATCATGCTCACATCCAGATCATCATCCCACGGAATAAAGCCCCTGTGCCTTACCGCCCCCAGCAGCGTCCCGTAATCCAGCCAGTACCGCAGCCCGTTTTCCTGACATTTGCGCGCAAAAAGGGCCAGCAAAACCGTATTGCCGTCCTGAAGAAGCCTCAACTTCCCCGTCGCTGGGGGAACTGAGGAAATAGGGTGGTTATAAATAAGCAAATTGCGAATATCCGCCAGCTTCGCATCAAGGGACCGGTCTCTCCTTCTCCTGCATTTCTTCGCGACCCGTCCGGCAATTTTCCGCAAACGGTAGGGAAGATTGCAAAGCACCATGTATTTCATACGCCCCAGTCCTGCCATATTCAGTCTGTAAAAAACTCCGCTTTTGAAACTCTACTACCCTCTGTTTCTTTGCCTTGCCGCTGGATAGCAGATTGCCTATCCGCTGTCATGCTCCGAATAGTTGAATTCCAAGATTGTCAAATGGTTATTATCTCCTACCCCTTTTTATTTTTCCGTTTTTTCCACAATCAAAATTCTCCTATCATGTTTTCATTCAGATTTTTCTGTTGACTTCTGATAGGCAATCCGCAGAGTGAAAGGAAAATAAGTTTCTCAATCACGTGATCAGAAAGCTCCATTATTGCTGGTTTGGCGGCCCTGTTCCCAACGCCGTTTTGGACAATGTGCAAAGATGGAAAGACCTCAACCCGGAGTTTGAACTGATTGAATGGAACGAAAACAATATTGATGTATCCGCTTTTGAGTTTGGCAGAAGATGTCTGGAACAAAAAAAATGGGGGTTTTTAGGAGACGTCGTACGCCTTCAGGCTTTAACGGAGCACGGAGGCTTTTATTTGGACTGCGATATAGAACTAGTTAAGCCTTTATCTCTTCTTCCTGTAAATCATCGTTTTTCATTGGGATACATTTATAATTGCGCTCTCGGCACCGCTTTTCTCTATGCCCCGCCTCATCACCCGGTCTGCATGAATCTGCTTGATTTATATGATCAAATTAAACCGGATTGCTGGCCTGTCTCCAACACCGTCTATACAGATTATTTCATTAACGAAATTCCCGGTTTTTTATTAAACGGAAAAACCTGGAGCAATGACCTGGTGACCATTTATCCCAAGGAATTTTTTGAACAGCCGGCCTTGATACGCTCCCGTGGCTTTTCCATTCACCACTGCTGCGGTTCCTGGAAACCGGACAACGGCTCTTATTTTGCCCTGAACATGAGGAGCAGCCACCAAATTAAGTGGCTTAAGCGGAAAATCAACACAGCCATTGCATTACGCAAAAATGAATTTTATGCCTACTATCAAGCGGCCCTCAAAGGCATATCCCTGAAAAAGGAATACGAGTGGCGCCGGGAAAAGGCGCCCAGTCCACTATCGGCGTAAGCACTCTTGCTCAAACCAACCCTGCTATGGATCAAAACAAATAATTATGAAAAAAGTGATTACCTACGGCACATTCGACATGTTGCATTACGGCCATATCAACTTGCTTCGGCGGGCCAGAGCCTTGGGGGATTATCTGATTGTCGCCCTCTCTTCGGATTCATTCAATGCCATCAAAAACAAGCAATCTTTTTTCCATTACGAACACCGCAGGCAAATGCTGGAAGCCATCCGGTACGTGGACCTGATCATTCCGGAAAATGATTGGGAACAGAAGCGGGAAGACATCATCAAGCACAACGTCAACATCTTTGTCATGGGAAATGACTGGGAAGGAAAATTCGATTTTCTAAAAGACATATGTGAAGTCGTCTACCTGGAACGGACTCCGGAAATTTCCACGACCCGGATAAAAAATCATCTGAAAATCCGATGAAAGAAATCTCCGCACCCCAGGCGAAACGGATTCTGGTTGAGATCTTACAGGAATTTCATCAATTCTGCCACAGAGAAAATTTACGTTATTCCCTATACGCGGGAAGCCTGATCGGGGCATTGCGCCATCAGGGTTTCATTCCGTGGGATGATGACATTGACGTACTTATGCCCCGGGAAGATTATGAACGGCTGTTTCATCTTTACCACACTTCTCCGCATCCGGCTCATCTGGAATTAAATGATTCCCGCACCAGGCCGGATTACTTCTACCCGTTCATGAAACTGGAAGACACCCGCACCATCATGGTTGGAAAGGGAAAAGAGAGAGTCCGCATAGGACTACACATTGACATTTTCCCTCTTGACGGCATGCCGAAATCCCTCATTGCCGCCAACGCCTATCTATACCTTCACAGACTGTTCCGCCATGCCACCACACTGGCCAGCCTTCATCTGCGGGTAAAAGGCAGGAGCCTTCCGAAACAGTTGTTTCTGTTCATGTTTAAAACGCTCACCTTGGGAGCGACGTCCGCCCGCTGGAACAAAATAAGTCATTGGATCGCCAGACGCTATTCATGGGAAAAATCCCGTTGGGCCGGCAATGTCATCTGGGGATATGGCACAAAAGAAAAAGTTCCCGGCGCGTATTATCAAGGAAATCAAGCCGTGCCTTTTGAAGGATTCCAATTTGACGCCATGGGAAACGCCGATGGCTACTTGCGTTGCGTGTACGGAAATTACATGACTCCGCCGCCTCCGGAAAAAAGAATCCCCACGCACATAACGCCGGGCGAAATTTATATCAAAAACCTTTGCTCCGTTCCCGATTCCGGTCAGAGTTTGTCCAGGGCGGAGCGGCCATAGGCCGTATCGGGATATTTATCCGCAGCTTCCTCCCAATATTTCCGGGCCCTGTCCGGGTCATGGAGCTGGGAATCGTAAATGGCACCTATCTTGTACAGGAACAGAGCCCGGTCCTCCTTGCGCCATCCTCCGTATTCCAGTCCTTTCTGAAGGACGTTGACGGAATCTGCGTACCGGCGCATATCGTTCAGCAGGCTGGATTCCATGAGCCAGGAACGCACCAGCCCCGGATTCTCCTTCCGGTAGCGTTCCAGCAATTCCAGAGCGCCCTGGGGATCCCCGGAATTCAGCATGCGCCTGGAAGCCTCCACCAGCACTTCCTCATCCGTAGTAATATTGGAGGAATACAGCGTCTTGGTCACCAGCTCCCCCATGACGGGCAGCAGATGCCTGATGACGAGCCACACTTCAAAGGCAATCACCGGAACCAGAACCAGCAGGGATTGCAGCGGGGAAAGGGGAATGGCCTGCGCCAGGAACATAAACAGGCCCAGCGGAAGCAGCACCAGCAACAGCCGTATAAACATGCGCCGGGCCAGCAGAAAAATCATTTTCAACATGGCAGGGGATTCAAGGGAAGCCGGGGAGGGGGCATGCGCCCCCGGAAAGGGGGAACGCTTCCGCGGCCCTTCCCGGTGAAAGGGCCGCGGAGCATCCGCTTAAAAACGGTAAACGGCTTCCACGCCCACACGGATGCGGAAGTCCTCAATCGCGTTCATGCCGGCGTAGCGGCGGATTTCGGAACGGGTGTTTCCCGCCCAGTCAAGCTGGATGAAGGGAATAATCCGGAACCCGCGGCTGGAATCCACACCCGTTACGCGCACGGGAGCCGCCAGCTTGATGTTAACCTGGTCAAACCCGGCTACGCCGGGCCCCCAGTAACTGGAAGAATAACCTGTTCCGGCGCTCAGCTCCAAATCCACCTTTTCATGAATCAGGCCGCACCAGCGCTTGCCCGCGTTCAAGTCAATGCGCCAGCCGATCATGCCGTAAAAGCCGTACTGCACATCCAGGGAACCAAAATAGCCGTGGCCCGGATCGTCATACGCCAGCCCCGCCGTGACGGACTGGGCAAGGGAATGGGGAGCCTTCCCCATGTGCTTGCTCAAATACCCCGGGAGTCCGCCGTAATTCAACTCATACCCGCCCCGGAAGGAAAGATTGGGGAACAGCTCTTTGACAGCCTTCCAGCTGGCGTCAAAGGCGTCCTTGTCGCTCAGCAGCCCGTCGCAGAAAGCCATGTATTCCGCGCCGATTTCCTGCTTCCAGTCTCTGACCAGGTTGAGGTTCAGCTCGCCGCCGATGTTAAACACGCCGCTGCGGTTCAGCACGGAGGAAGCCACCACGTCTTTATAGGCATACCGGGAATCATAGCCGATGTGGGCCGCTCCGCTGATGGTATTGTTATAGGAACTCGCGGGCCGGGGGTCATAACCGTATCCGTCATAGGCGCCGGCAGAAACCGCGGCCAGGGCGGAAGCCGCCAGGAACAGGGCTGTTGCTTTCATAGTAAGCTTATCTTAATCATTTCCCGCCCGCCAACGCAAGGAAGAATCCCGGCACGGCGCGGAGAAATGGACAAAGCGCCTCCGGGAGAAATGCCATGAAAACAAGACAGAGTCTTTCTTGAAAAAAATCCCTTTTTTCCCTACGATGGAGAGGTCATGGACTGGAATGCTGAATGGTATGAAAACAAACACGGTTTTGTCGCGGAATACGGCAGGGAGCTGCTCTCCTGCGTACCGGAAAATCCAGAACAGTCCATTCTGGACCTGGGCTGCGGAACCGGTACGCTGACGCACGCTCTGCTGGAAAAATCGGCTTCCGTCACCGGCCTGGATTCCTCTCCGGAAATGATAGCAACAGCCCGCCGGTTCTATCCCGGCATGGACTTCCGCGTGCTGGACGCCCGCCTCATGCCCTGGCGCAACAGGTTTGACATCGTTTTCTCCAATGCAGCCTTCCATTGGATACCGGACCATGGGACTCTCTTAAATGCCGTTTACCGCGTCCTGAAACCGCAGGGGAAATTGGTCTGCGAATTCGGAGCCCGCTTCAATATTCTCCGCATCAGGGAAGCATTCCGGACAGCCCTGGAACGCAGGAGCCTCCCGTACACAACGCGTTTTTACTTTCCCGCCGCGGAAGAATACGGCAGCGTGCTGGAACAAGCCGGGTTCCGCCCGGAAACAATGAAGGAATTTGACCGCCCCACGCCGCTGAAAGACGGTCCTGACGGCCTGCGCAACTGGACCGACCAATTCTTCCGGGAAGACTTGAAAAACCTCCAAGAAGAACAGCTCACCCAGATTTTCAAGGAAATGGAGGATTCCCTGAAAGATGAGTTATGGGACGGTTCCCAATGGGTGGCGGACTACCGGCGGATCCGGGTGACGGCAGCCAGATAATCCGGAGCAGCCCCCACAGGAAAAAGAAAACGCGCGGGCATTCCGGATACGCTGATAATGCTTGAGCCGCCTCCGGGCATTTTGTACAAAAGCCGTTAATGAGTACGTTCACTCCTTTTGCGGAAAAGATGGAGTCCGCCGGCGTTTCAGCCGCGGCCGTCAACGCTTTCTCCCGTTGTTACGAAGCCCTTGTTTCCAACCACTCCGGCATGATTCCGGAAACGGACATCCTGCCCGCCGACCAGGTGGAAGACTGGCAGGACATCACGACCTCCACCCCCGCGGCGGACAAGGACCTGATTTCCCGTTGCGTATGCATCAAGCTCAACGGCGGCCTCGGCACGAGCATGGGCCTCCAGAAGGCGAAAAGCCTGCTGAAAGTAAAAGGAGAGGATACGTTCCTGGATTTGATCGTCAGGCAGGTGAAGCATCTGCGCTCCATCTCCGGCACGCCGGTGCGCCTTCTGCTGATGAATTCTTTCTCCACCAGCGCGGACACGCTGGCCTACCTGGAAAAATACGCGGCGGACGGCTTTGCAGACCCGGCCCAGGTGGAACTGATGCAGAACCGCGTGCCTAAAATTCTGGCGGACGGCCTCTCCCCGGCCAGCTGCCCGGAGCAGCCGGAGCTGGAATGGTGCCCGCCAGGCCATGGGGACCTGTATCCGGCCCTGCTGGGGTCCGGCTGGCTGGACCGCCTGCTGGCGGATGGCGTTAAATACGCCTTTGTCTCCAATTCCGACAATCTGGGCGCCCAGCTTGACATGAACTTCCTCCGCTGGTTTGCGGAAAGCGGCGCTCCCTTCGTCATGGAAGTCACCCGCCGCACGGAGGCGGACAGGAAAGGCGGCCACCTGGCGGTCAGGAAGTCGGACGGCCAGCTGATTCTGCGGGAAGTGGCTCAGTGCCCGGATGAGGACATTCCCGAATTCCAGAATATCTCCAGGCACCGCTACTTCAACACCAATACGCTCTGGATACGCCTGGACGCCCTCAAGGAAATTCTGGACGCCAACGGCGGCGTGCTCCCGCTGCCCATGATCCGCAATAAAAAAACGCTCAACCCCCGCGATCCGGAATCCGCCCCGGTGTACCAGCTGGAAACGGCCATGGGCGCGGGCATCGAATGTTTCCCGGGAGCCAGGGCCGTCAATGTCCCGCGTTCCCGTTTCTTCCCCGTCAAGACCACTTCCGACCTGTTCCTGCTCCGTTCGGACGCCATCGTTGTGGATGAACACGGCAACGTGGCCCTGGCGCCGGAACGGCAGGGCAACACCCCGGTGGTGGACCTGGATTCCAAATTGTACAAGCTGGTGGATTCCCTGGACGGGCTGGGCCTGCCCTCCCTGACAGGCATGGACAAGCTGACCCTGCGCGGCCGCTTCCACTTCCAGGACGGAGCCGTTCTCCGGGGCACCCTGCTGATGGAAAACGATTCCGACGAAACGAAGGAAATCCTCCCGGGCGTCTATGCCGGAGCCTGAACGCCATACTCCCGTTTCCGCGCCCCGTCCGGTCCAGGCCGGGCTGGGCGTGGAAGACATCCGCCACATTCCCGTCCAAAAGAGGGAACTGCGCTTCACCCGGAACCGGGCAGGCGCCATCCTGACGGCGGCGGGGGTCCTTCTGGCAGCCACCGCCGCATTCCTCCAGCTCACGGGATATGATACAATTACCCCGTACCTGCCCGCCCCCCTGTGGGCCATGCAGGCCGCGGCGCTTGTTCCCGCCGTCCTCTGCCTGGCCGCGGGGTGCCGCTGCCTGAAACACGCGGCCGTCATCGTCACCCCGGTGGGAGTGGAAATCCTGCCCTTTCTGCGGGCGCGGCGCGCCATGCAATGGTTCTTCTGGCAGCAGATTCGCTCTGCGGACCGGGAAGGCGGACGGCTAAACCTCCGCCTGGCTGACGGCTCAACCGCTGCCATCAGCCTCCGCCCCATGACGGCCGCCAGCCGGGACATGCTGGCCCATGCGGTCAGCCAGCGCGTCAACACCCTGCAATCTTCCGGCTATGGTCAGGCCTGAAAAACTGGCAGCTCTCCGGGAACGGATGGAGGCCCTGGGCATCCGTGAACAGGATCTGGAGGAAAGCTTTGTCCGCGGAAGCGGGCGAGGCGGCCAGAAAGTAAATAAAACCAACAACTGCGTTTACCTCAGACACACGCCCACGGGCATCGCCGTCAAATGCCATGCGGACAGATCCAGGGAACTCAACCGCTTTCTGGCGCGCAGGGAACTGTGCGATGCTGTGGAACAAATGCAAACGGGCCGATGCGCCGCAAGAGCCCGCGTCATCCAGCGCATGAGAAAGCAGAAAGACAGAAGGAGGCGCAGGCGTTCCGCCCCTGCCCTCTCTCCACCGGACAGCGAATAACGGAACGGAAATCCGGAATCTCCGCTAGGAACGCGGAAAAACCTCACGGTACTTCTCCTTCAACATGGCGAATACATTGTGGGGGACATAGCGGCTCACCTGGCTCTCCCAGCCTTCCGGCCCAATCAACCCTTTCACCATGCTGGAGGACAACTCCGCCGTATCCCGGGGAGGCATCAGGAACACCGTACAGACCTTGGGGGCCATATCCGCATTGATATGGCGCATCACGCGTTCATACTCGTAATCCTGCGTGGAACGGATGCCGCGCAGCATGAACGTAGCCCCGTGTTCATTGGCGAAATCCACCAGAAAGCGGTTGTGGAACTCGGCAATGCGCACATCCGGCATATCGGAAAGAGCCACCCGCAGCATATCCATGCGTTCCTCATGGGAAAACGTATAACGCTTGTCCGGATTGTCGCCCATGGCCACAATCAGCTCATCAAACATCCTCGCGCCCTGCCTGATCATCCATAAATGACCATTGGTCAGAGGGTCGAAACTACCGGCATACACGGCGATGCGCTTCATTCGTGCCATCCTATACGCCCTCCGGAGGAAAATACAACCCTTTTCCATGCGGCGGAACATTCCTTCACGTTCCAGGCCCGCTCTTTTCCCGCCCTCCCTGCTTGACAAGCCAGCAGGAACGCAGCAACCCACGGCACAAACCGCCTGCGGCACGAACGCGTGGCGGCCTTTCCCCGGCCCGCCGGAATAAAACCGGGCTGACGGGAAAACGGCCCATGCGGCACGGGGAAAATTTTCATCCCCCCGGCTTGTCAAGGGACCGTATTTTTTGCATGATGCTTCTCCGTTATGCAGAAACGACGCGTCGTCATCCTGGGCTCCACCGGTTCCATCGGAACCAGCGCTCTGAAAGTCGCCCGGGATATTCCGGACAGAATGGAAATCGTGGGGCTGGCCGCAGGAACCAGCGTGGAGGCGCTGGCCCGCCAGGCGCGCGAATTCAACGTGCGCAGCGTATGCATCTTCGACTCGTCCGCAGCGGACGAGCTGGCGTGCGCTCTCCCCGGCGCGCAGGTGGAAACGGGAGAAGAAGGGCTGTGCCGCCTGGCGCAGCTCTCGGAGGCGGACATGGTGTTAATCTCCATCGTGGGAACCGCCGGTCTCAAGCCCGCGCTGGCCGCTATTGAAGCAGGCAAGGACCTGGCCATCGCCAGCAAGGAAATTCTGGTCATGGCCGGGCAAATCGTCATGGAAAAAGCCCGCCGGGCCGGTGTGCAGGTGCTTCCGGTGGACAGCGAACACAACGCCATTTTCCAGTGCCTGAACGGCAACCACGGCGGCCCGGAAGCCGTCTCCCGCCTGATTCTGACGGCCTCCGGCGGACCCTTCCGCACCTGGAACAGGGAAGACCTGGAACACGTTACGCTGGAACAGGCCCTCAAGCATCCCACCTGGAGCATGGGCCGCAAAATCACCATAGACTCCGCCACCCTGTTCAATAAAGGGCTGGAAATGATTGAGGCTCGCTGGCTCTTTGACGTTCCCATGGAAAAAGTGGACGTCATCGTCCACCCGCAGAGCATCGTGCACTCCATGGTGGAATACCGGGACGGCACGGTGCTGGCCCAGATGAGCAGCTCGGACATGTGCTTCCCCATCCAGTACGCCGTCACATGGCCGGACCGCGTTCCCAACTCCCTGAAGCAGCTCAATTTCGCGGAAATCGGCCGGCTGGTGTTTGAGGCCCCCCGCACGGATGTCTTCCCTGCCCTGGACCTGGCGCGCAGGGCCGGAAATGGCAACAGCACCCTGGCAGCCGTTTACAACGCCGCCAATGAAGCGGCGGTGAATGCTTTCATCCACGGCCAAATCTCTTTCCCCGGCATCTGGAAACTGGTGGAGGCCGTCATGGACGACCATACCCCGGCGGATCCCCGCGGGGAACTGGCCCCCATTCTGGAAGCGGACCAATGGGCCAGGAGGCGCGCGGCGGAACTTCTCCCATCCTTTTCCCGCCCCTGCTGACGCCATGACCGCCCGGACTCCCGCCGGAACGCCTCCCCCGGCCGCGCGCATCACCATTCTGGATATCCTCCGGGCTCTGGCCCTGCTGGGCATCGTCATCGTCCACACGCACGACCACTTCAACCTCTATCTCCCCATGCCCCCGGCGGAAGGATGGCAGGCTGCGGCCAACAGCGCGGCGGACTGGGCCTATGAACATCTCTTTGTCAGCAAATCCTTCCTGCTCTTCTCCTTCCTGTTCGGACTCAGCTTCTTCATCCAGCTGGACAGGCGGGAGCAACAGGGAATCGACTTCCGGAAACGCTTCATGTGGCGCCTGACGCTCCTGTTCCTGCTGGGTCTGGCGCATACCCTGTTCTATGACGGAGACATCCTCACCCTCTTCGGCACCCTGGGCTTTGCCCTGGTCATGCTCTACAAATGCGGGACTCCCCTGCTCATCACCCTCTGCGCCCTGTGCCTGATTCAGCCGGTCATGCTTATGGACCTGTTGAACCATGCCGGGCTGGCGGACTGGTGGCCCCACTCCTCCGGCTGGTTCCATACGGGCTCCCCGGCTGCGGGTCCCACGCGGGAATTCCTGTACGCCCACGGCAGCTGGGGTCAGGCGGCCCTGTGGAACCTGACGCAGGGCCAGGCGGGCAAATGGCAGTTCTTCCTGCTCAGCGGCCGCCTCTGGCAGACGCTGGGCCTCTTCATCCTGGGCATGCTGGCGGGCAGATGGCGCGCCTTTGAAGACGCGCCCAACAAACGCAGCCTGTTCCTGCGGACGCTGGGCGTGGCCGGGCTCCTGTTCCTGGCTTTGCTGGCAATGCGCCTGTACCTCATCCCGCAGCTGGGCGCCCCTCTGGAAGCGGATGCAGCCCGTCTCCTGCACCCATGGGAAAACCTCTTCTATACCGCGGCTTTCGTCTCCGCCGCCGTCCTGCTGTTCACCCATCCCGGCCTTCCCCTGCCCACCCGGCTGCTCAGCAGCGCCGGCAAATGCACGCTGACCTGCTACGTCACCCAGACGCTGGTCTTCACCTTCCTCTTCTTCGGGTGGGGGCTGGGCCTGGCCCAGGACATGGGACCGTGGCCATGCCTGTGCGCGGCCGTGGCCGTCTTCCTCCTCCAGGCATGGGCCTGCCGCCTCTGGCTAAGCCATTTCCTGTACGGCCCCCTGGAATGGCTCTGGCGCACCGCCACCATGTGCCGCATGCAGCCTTTCTGCAAACGGATGTCCAAAGAAAATTGAGATATTATTCACCTTCTTCCCGTTCCATCCCGATTTCTCCGAACGTAGGAGGAATAGAACGCATAGCCTCCTGCGTCCGGCCCGGAATAAAACCATTCCTGCCCTTCAGGAAGTGAGAACGATGCTTAAATACCCGGCAGCCACGAACCGACACCGTATCCCTGGTACCTAGGATACACCAGCAGGTAATGGACATAAGCCGTCATGGTTCCGTCATCCATGACGGCTACCAGCCCCGCCAGTCTGTTCTCATCCCAAGCGGAGAACACAGCCTCGTAATGGAGCAATACCTTCTCCAGGCGTTCCAGACGGTTTCCAGATTCCCATTGAACGGAAAGAAACAATTCCTCCAGTGCCTCCGGGAGAATTCCCCGGGTCTCTATAGAAAAGCATTCTCCCGTAAAAAAGGCTTTCCGCCTTATAAGGGCGGAAAGCCTGAAAAAGAAAAAATGCCGTTTTACTCGTCGTCTTCCGCGTCAAAGGCGGAGTCTTCGGAATCGAAGTCCTTATCCAGGTGGGCGGTGAATTTCTTCACGCGCTGCTGGGCGGGGAGCGGGGAAAGCACCATGTGCATGGTGTTGCCGGCCAGGCGCGGGGCCTGGTCCACCTGCGCCATGGTCTTCATGTCCGCGATGACTTTGTTGAAGACATCGTAGCCAAGCTCCTGGTGGGCGTTCTCACGACCGCGGAAACGGAGCTGGAAACGGACCTTGTGGCCATGATCCAGAAAGCTTTCCGTACGGGCCATTTTCACATTATAGTCATTGGTATCCGTACCGATGCGGAGCTTGATTTCCTTAAGCTTGACGGTTCGGCTCTTGTTGTTTTTCTGGAGTTTGGCCTGCTGGTATTTGTACTTGCCGTAATCAACCACGCGGCATACGGGCGGATCGGCATTGCCGGCCACTTCCACCAGGTCCAGACCAAGAGCCTTGGCTTTTTCCAGCGCGTCGCGCGTGTTCATGACGCCCAGCTGGTCGCCGTTGGCAGTCACTACCCGCACGCGGGGCGCACGAATCCGTTCATTGATCCGAGTCTGATCGCCGCGGTCACGGCGGCGATTTCCGTCATTATTCTTCGTTGGCTTGGTTGGCACGTCCGGATACTACTAAACTAAAAGGAATAACTTGGCAACTCAAATCACGGGAGAAATATGACGCTCCGCGATTTCCCGGGCCACGAGGTCCGCAAATTGCTCAAAGGGCATCGCCCCCAGATCCCCCTTGTCCCGGTGGCGGACGGAGACGGTGCCGTCTTCCGCCTCCCGCTGGCCGAGCACCAGCATGTAGGGAACGCGGTCCAGGCGGGCGTTGCGGATTTTGGCGCCGATTTTATCCGGCGTTTCGTCCACCGTGACGCGCACTCCCCTCGCGGACAGGGCGGCGCGATGCGCGGCGGCCACGTCCGTCACCTTGTCGGAGATGGGCAGCACGCGCACCTGTTCCGGAGAAAGCCAGGTGGGGAATTTCCCTTCAAAGTGTTCAATCAGAAGCCCCGTGAAGCGTTCCATGGAGCCGAAGGGAGCGCGGTGCACCATCACGGGCCGGTGCGGCTTGTTGTCCGCTCCGGTGTAATGGAGGTCAAAGCGTTCCGGCAGGTTGTAGTCCACCTGCACGGTGCCCAGCTGCCATTCGCGGCCGATGGCGTCGCGCACGATGAAGTCGATCTTGGGGCCGTAGAAGGCGGCTTCCCCAGCTTCCTCGCTGTAGTCCGCCCCCAGCCATTCCGCGGCTTCCCGCAGGGCCTGTTCCGCTTTGTCCCAGTTTTCCGGGGAACCCACGTATTTGTCGCTTTCCGGGTCGCGCATGGAAAGGCGCACGCGGTAGTCAGTCATGCCCAGCGTGCCGAAAATAGTTTTCACGATGCCCAGGCACTGGCGGATTTCCCCGGCCAGCTGGTCCGGCGTGCAGAAGATATGGGCGTCATCCTGCGTGAAACCGCGCACGCGCGTCATACCGCCCAGCTCTCCGCTCTGTTCCCAACGGTACACCGTGCCGAATTCCGCCAGCCGCACGGGAAGGTCCCGGTAGGAGTGGGCGTCATTCGCGTAAATCTTGATGTGGTGGGGGCAGTTCATCGGCTTGAGCATATAGCCCTCAATGGTGCCGGTGGCCAGGCCGTTGAACAGTTCCGCGCAGGAAGCCCCCTCCTGGCTGAGTTTTTCCATGGCGTCCCGTTCCGGGATAGGCGCGTACTGGCTTTCCTGGTAATACGGGAAGTGCCCGGATGTGCGGTACAGGTCCAGCTTGCCGATGTTGGGCGTGTACACCTGGGAGTAGCCCAGCTTGTCCAGCTCTTCCGTGATGAAGTCCTGCAGGGAACGGCGGATAAGAGCCCCCTTGGGCTTCCAGAGGATGAGCCCCTGCCCCACGGATTCGTCAATGCAGAACAGGCCCAGTTCGCGGCCCAGTTTGCGGTGGTCGCGGCGCCGCGCCTCTTCCAGCCGTTCCAGGTGTTCGTCAAGCTGGGTGCGGTTCGGGAAACAGGTGCCGTAAATGCGCTGGAGCATGGGGCGGTTTTTGTCCCCCTTGTAGAAGGCGCTCGCCACGCTCATGATTTTGAATGCCTTGCAGTTGCCCGTGCGGCCCACGTGAGGACCGGCGCACAGGTCCGTAAAATCCCCGTTTCGGTAGAGGGAAATCTCCTCGTCTTCCGGGATGTCGTTCAACAGGTCAATCTTGAAGCGGGAAGGCTCACTGCGGGGGCCCAGGGCGCCCAGCTCCCCGGATTCCGCCATTTTCATGGCATCCGCGCGGGAAATGACTTCCTTCTGGAAAACCTGGTTTTCCTTCACCACTTTTTTCATCTCCTCCTCAATGCGTTCAAAGTCCTCTGTGCTGATGCGGTGGTCCAGCTCCACGTCGTAATAAAAACCGTTATCCACGGCAGGCCCGCCGGCCAGCTGGGCATCCGGCCAGAGGCGGCAAATGGCCGTAGCCAGAACGTGCGCGCAGGAGTGGCGCAGCCGTTCCAAATCAGACATCTGTTGGCGTTCTTCAAGAGTCTTTCTTTCCTTGTGTTCGGACATACGCGCATCAGTAAACCTCTCTTAAACGCTGTTGGCAAATGCAAAAAGACCTTCTTCCCGAAAATTCAAGGCATGAACGCCGCGGAAAAGCCCTTTCCTCCGGCTTCCGGATTCTTCTTCCGGGACGCATCCTTCCCCCCTTTTCGTTCGCTTTTCCCCGGAGTTCAGGGTTGTCCGCCCTGCGGCAACAGCCGCGTCAACATTCCCAACGAATGATTTACACCCGCAGCCGTTTATGCCATAGTGGCGGCCAGCGGTCATGAACATCCTCCCCCTCTCCCTTTTCTGCCTCTGCCTCTGCTGCGGGTTTTCCCGGGGCGGCCAGCCGCCAGAGGGCGCTCCTGTCCGTTTCCGGATCAATATGGATCAGGCTGCGGAAAACAAGGCTCCGTCCACGGGCCCCGTTCCGGACCAGAGCACGCCGTTGAACGCGGCCAAACTGCTGCTCCGCGCCCTTCAGGAAAAAACGGACTGGAAACACGAGCCGTACAAGTCATTGCCCGCCACTTCCCCCTTTGTAAGCCAACTCAGGCTGAAAAGCATCCTTTCCCGCATGGAGGCGGTTCAAGGGTATGTCACCGGAGCGGCCCCGGAACGTCCGCCCTTTGTGGATGAAGACTCCATCATTGCCGAAGGCGACCTGGCAATGGCCTACATCCTGCTGCCGGACAAGGCCAACCCGTACGTTTATGCGGCCACCGCCGTGGCCCTGGTGAAAAAAGAAGGCCGGTGGCAGGCGTCCCTGACTCCCGGAAGCTTTGACAACACATTCCTTCCCTTTGACGACCGCATCCGGGGAGAAGCAGAAAAACTGTCCTCGGAGGCCAAGAAGAAAATTTTCGGCCTCGCCCACCAGTACTCCGTAGCCGCCGTTAAAGCCGCCCTGGAACATATCAAGCGTTTCCGCCAGGAAAACGTCAAGGGAACAACGGACGACGAACTCAAGAACCTGCTCATCCGGGCCGTGAAGGGGGATGACCCGGCCCTCATCGCCGCCCTGCTCGTTTCCCCGTATTATACGGAATCCGCCATTACCCAGAGCGCACGCCTCATTCCCGTGGTCAAGGCCATGCGCCTCCAGGACAGAAGGGAGGAAAACCGCTATATCCAGCCTACCCACCTCAGCTTCATGACCTTTCCGAATACCATCCTGGTTCCCCTGAGCCCCCATCCGGACGACCAGATGGCCCCGAACAGCCGTGAAGAAGACCAGCAGGAGGAAGCCAATAAAAACAACGCGAAGAAGAACGGCAAGGACATCCACAGCATCGGAGCCATGACCATCCTGCCGCCGCGCATGAGCATGCCGGACATAGACAAACCCGCTCTCATTTACCGCTATGCGCTGGAAAAAACCAAGGATCCCACAGACGGCCTTCCCGTCTTCAAGATGAACCTGACGGACGCTTTCGCTTCCTGGAATCTGAAACCGGACGAATCCACCACCGCCCGCATCATGGCGGATTTCCATCGGACGTATCCTCCGCTGTCCTTTCCCACGCCGGAAGAGGCCGTAACCGCCGCCGGCCGCGCCCTGGCGAACCGGGACAGCCTGGCCATGATGCGCATGCTGGCCCCGTCCAACTTCGCCTCCGTGAAGGAATTTGAAGACGCGCTCTCCCAATTGAAAACAGTCATGGGAAGGATTCCCACCCCGCACACCAGGGTAAGGGAAAAAGACGTTCCCGAAGTCAAAGCGGCGTATATTCCCGCCGCCAGAGACGGCTGCGCCGGAATCAAGGCCACCATCGGCGTGCGTACAGCAGTTGGAAATGAATTCTCCGTCAACAACCTGCACTTCATCCAAACAGACGGCGGCTGGATGCTCGCCGGGGCCGATGCGGAACAGCCGCTGGAACTGGAGGCCCCCAAGGCTCCCTGATCATATCCGTCCCGGAACGCCATGCCTTCCTAAAAACCTTTTCATTACCACACCATGATGAATCTACCGATACGGCCTCGCCGCAACAGAAAATCCGCCAACATCCGGGGTCTTATCCGGGAAACCTCCCTTTCCCCGGAACACCTCATCTATCCCGTCTTCGTCCATGAAGGGACCGGGAACCAGCCCATCCCCTCCCTGCCGGGCTGCACGCGCTGGAGCGTCAAGGGACTGGTGGAGGAAGCTAAGCGCCTGATGGATCTGGGCATCCGGACGCTGGATCTTTTTCCAGCCATTCCGGATGAGAAAAAAACGCCGGACGCCTGCGAAGCCTGCAACCCTGACGGCCTCATCCCGCGCACCATTTACGCGCTCAAAAGCGAAGTGCCGGGCATCACCGTCATGACGGACGTAGCCCTGGATCCCTACAATTCCGACGGCCATGACGGCCTAGTGGAATTCCGCTCCGACGGAACGATGGAAATCCTTAACGACGATTCCGTGGAGGTTCTCTGCCGCCAGGCATTGTGCCACGCGGATGCCGGGGCGGATATCGTCTCCCCCAGCGACATGATGGACGGCCGCGTGGCCGCCATCCGCGCCACCCTGGATTCCGAAGCCCTGGACGATGTCTCCATCATGGCCTATACCGCCAAGTACGCCAGCGCTCTGTACGGGCCGTTCCGCGGAGCTCTGGAGAGCGCGCCCAAGGAAGGGGATAAAAAAACCTACCAGATGGATCCCGGCAACATCCGGGAAGCCCTTAGGGAAGCGCAGCTGGATGAAGCGGAGGGTGCGGACATCCTGATGGTGAAACCCGCCACATTGTATCTGGACGTTATGGCCGCCATGCGGAAGCAGGTGACCCTTCCCATAGCCGCCTACCATGTCAGCGGGGAGTACCTGATGATCAAGTCCGCCGCAGCTTCTGGCTGGCTGGATGAACGGGAAACAGTTCTGGAGACTCTAATATCCATCCGGCGCGCCGGGGCCGATATGATCCTTACGTATTACGCCCCCCAGGCCGCCGAATGGCTTCAACAACGCTGACGCCGCACGGCCACCGTACCGGAGGTGGACGTACGGGTCAGAACACCGCCCTCCGCATGTCCACCTCCACGAAAATCATTGTCGGCATCGTGATCGTCGTCGTTATGGCGCTCACTTCCTTCTGGGGTGTTTACGCTCCTTCTTTTTCGGAAGCCTATATACTGCCCGTCCAGATGACGGCGGCTGACGGAACACCGCTTGGCGACTTCCAGTGCCGTCCTGTACCCGGGGAAAACGGAAAGACGCTCCTGGTCTTCCGGGATGCGGATTTCCTGCGCCAGACTACGGGCGGCATGGTGCATTCCAAAATCATCCTTTCCTACAAAGGTACGCCGTTCTTTGAAGGAATTGTCCCCGGTCCCATGGAGGCCATTGAAATTCCCTCCGGCAGCCTTCCTCCCCCCTTCCGGGAACTCCGGCATCACTAAGCCCCCCCCGGGAAGACGGCCTGTTATGGCATTGTTACTGAAAGGGCGCAGGTTTCTCTATACAACAGGGGAAATATTGTGGTTTTATAGAATCAAACGATGAGTGATTCAGCCTATACCATTCTGATTGCGGAGGACGACGACAGCATCAGGCATGCTCTGACGGATGTTCTGACCGCATCCGGCTACGAGGTGCTGGCGCTGGAAGAAGGACTGGCCGCCATCCACGCCGTGCGGGAACGCAATTTCGACCTCGCCCTGCTGGACGTGGCCATGCCGGGCGCCGACGGCTTCCACGTGCTGCAGGTCATGTCTAAGGAACGCCCCGGAACGCCTGTCATCATGCTCACGGCTCGCGGGGAGGAAGAAGACCGCGTGCAGGGGCTCAAGCTGGGGGCGGATGACTACATTGTCAAGCCGTTCAGCATCCGGGAACTGCTCGCCCGCATCGAAGCCGTGCTGCGCAGGTCTCCGGAACGGCCGCGCCAGCTCCGGGAAATCAGAATCCCCGGCGCCACCCTGGACAGCGCCAACCGCCTGATCACCTTTAAAGACGGGAGGGAAACCTCCCTGACCGCGCGGGAATTCGAATTCCTCACCTACATGGCCACCCACCCCAACCGCGTTATCACAAGGGACGAACTGCTCCGGCGCGTATGGGACGTGGACCCGCGCCTGACGGATACGCGCTCCGTGGAAATGACCGTCATGCGCCTCCGGGACAAGCTCGGCCCCGCCTCCGCCTCCCCTCTGGAGACGCTCAGAAGCCAGGGCTACCGCTGGAATTCATCTTTCGTTTCCTGATCCGTGAACCGGCGCATACGCATCATTCTGCTGGCAATCAGCCTGCTGCTGGTCATCGGCACGCTCGGATGGCTCACCCATGTTCTGCTGATGCAGGCGGAAGAAACGGGCCATTCCGAACAACGCATCAGGGTGGAAGCCCTGGCCCATGAAGCCAGGCTGGAAATGGACCGCCTGCTGACCGCCTTCATCACGTTCGAACAGGCCCGCGGCTATTTTGAATACCAGCCCGTTTACGCCTACAAGCGTCCCTATGACCTGAGGATGGGCGCCCCGGCCCCCGGAGAAGCAGCCCGTAGCTCCAACCTTGCCGCCTACCTGCCGGACTACGTTACAGCCTTCATTCAGATTTCCCCTGCCGGGCGCGTGACCGGCCCCGCTCTGCCCCCGGAGCTTGCCGCGTGGCTGAATGAACAGAAGGACCTTTACCAACGGCTGAACGGCAAGGTCTCCTCCCTTACCTCCGTGCCGTCCAGCGGTAACCTCTGGACAGATATACGGAATGAAATTCTGCATGAACCTCCGGAACCGGAGCCAACGGCATCCGGCGCTCCGGCGCAAGTGGAAACCGTCACTTCCTTCGTTCCCGTGGAAGACGGAGGGAACCTTTACATCCTGCGCCAGGTGCATACCAGCCGCGGTATTTATTTACAGGGAGCCCTGATGAACATGGACAACCTGAACAGACGCCTGCCCGGCCAGGTAAAGATGCTGCTTCCCCACAGCCGCCTGGCAACCTTCGACCCCTCCTCCCCGCCCCCGGAGGAAACCCGGCAGGCGGGCGCACTCCCCTTTGCCAACGCCCCCCTGGTTTTCCTTCCGGGAGACGCCGGAGCCGTTCCTCTCCAGGACCACAAAAAAATGCTGACCTGGACGCTCACCCTCATCTGGAGCATGGTGCTCCTGGGTGCGGCCGGGGTCATCTGGCTCATGCTGGGAACCTTCCGCCTGGAACAGCGCCGCGGGGACTTCGTCTCCGCCGTCACCCATGAACTCCGGACGCCCCTCACGTCCTTCTCCCTGTACACGGAAATGCTGGAAGACGGCATGGTGCCGGAACAGAAAAAGCCGGAATACTACGCCAACATGCAGCGGGAATGCCGCCGGCTGGAACATCTGATTGAAAACGTGCTCTCCTACTCCCGTCTTCAGCGGAACGCCATCCGACGTGCGCGGGACACGCTCACCTGCCAGGAGCTTTTTGAACCCATTGCGGAAAAAATAGAACGCCGCCTCCGGGAGGCGGACATCAGCTTCTCCTTTGCCCTGGCCCAGCCCATCCGCATCCTTCCTATTCATACGGATGCCGTTTCCGTAGAGCAGATTATGGACAACCTGACTTCCAACGCCATTAAATACGCCAAGGGGGAAAACGCCAAAGTCCAGCTCACCGTCCAGGCGGACCGCCACAACATCGTCATCCGCTTCCGCGACAACGGCCCAGGAATTTCCCCGAAAAACCGCAAGCTTGTCTTCAAGCCCTTCCGGCGCACAAAAGACGCTACCAACAGCCGGAAACCCGGCGTAGGCCTGGGGCTGGCGCTGGCAAGGGACACGGCACGTTCCCTGGGGGGAGACCTGAAACTGGAATTCGGCACCTTGGGGGGAGCCAGCTTTCTGCTGACGATTCCCAAATCCTGAACCTGCCAGCGGGACAGCCGGGAACCAACCGGAATTCGCCTCCCGGTCCGTACGGAAAAACCTTCCTGGTTCACCCCCTGCCTTTCCCGGACATCCCTGTAATATCCCGTCCGGGATGCTATGCGCTTGCCTTCCCGTGACGGATATGTGACATTGAACCGCAACGCATGGACTGGGGAAAACTTTCCGCTTGCTTCCCTTCCGGCGCGGCGGAACGAACAAACGCATGGACATGCCATCATGAGCAAAAGGATTTTGATTACCGGAGGCGCCGGCTTCATCGGCTCCCATCTCAGCGAACGGCTTCTCAGGGAAGGCCATGAAGTTATCTGCATGGACAACTTCTTCACGGGCAGCAAACAAAACATCCTCCACCTGACGGATTATCCCGGATTTGAAGTAATACGCCATGACGTTACCGTTCCTTATGTCATGGAAGTTGACCAAATCTACAACCTGGCCTGCCCCGCCTCTCCTCCCCATTATCAGTTTGACCCCATCCACACAATGAAAACCTCCGTGCTGGGAGCTCTGAATATGCTGGGCCTTGCCAAACGGTGCAAGGCCAGAATCCTCCAGGCCTCCACCAGCGAAGTATACGGTGATCCCATGGTCCATCCCCAGCCGGAAACCTACTGGGGAAACGTCAACCCCGTGGGCGTCCGCTCCTGCTATGACGAAGGCAAAAGATGCGCGGAGACCCTGTTCATGGACTACCGCCGCATGAACGGGGTGGACGTTCGCATCATCCGCATCTTCAACACTTACGGACCGCGAATGAACCCCAACGACGGAAGAGTTGTCTCCAACTTCATCGTTCAGGCGCTGAAGGGGGAAGACATCACCATTTACGGAACGGGCAAACAAACCCGGAGTTTCCAGTACGTGGACGACCTGGTGGAGGGAATGGTGCGCATGATGGATACGGAAGGTTTTTCCGGCCCGGTCAACCTGGGTAATCCAGAGGAATTCACCATGCTGGAACTGGCGGAAAAAGTCATTGAAATGACAGGATCTTCTTCCAAAACAGTATTCCGCCCTCTGCCCTTGGACGACCCGACCCAGCGCAAACCGGATATTCGGCTGGCAAAAGAAAAGCTGGGGTGGAAGCCTCATATTACGCTGGAAAAAGGGTTGGAAAAGACCATCGCCTATTTCCGGAGCACTCTCTAGAAATAAGGTAAGTCAACCTCAGCGGCTGCTGAAAGGATTTCCATTGCATGCCGCTCCCCAAGGCAGGCAGCCCGGAAATTACGGAGCCATTCATTTACCGGGGGGCGGCATGCCAAACAGCCGGATATTACCCGTTTTTGACTGGCTCAGAAAGAACGCCTCCGCTAACATAAGATGTTATGGAATATGCCAGCAACAAGGAAATCTATTCCGTTCAGGCAACCGTCCGCACTTACGAAAGCGGTGCGAATGGCCTGATGAAACCGGAAACGGTTCTGCACTGGTTTCAGGAAATAGCGGAAGCCCATGCCTCCTGCCTGGGTTTCGGCTATGATTTCGTAACGTCCCGCAGCCTGGCATGGGTGGAAGTGCGCCTGGATGCGGCCGTCAGCCGCCTTCCTCGGTGGAAGGAAACGGTGGAACTCCGAACCTGGACGGCCCAGGAAACGCCTCTGCTGGCGCGCCGCAACCTGGAAATCAGGGATGCCCAAGGCAACTGCATCGTTGCAGCAAGCTGTCTGTGGGCTGTCATTGATATACGCCGCAGGCGTCCTGTGCCATTAAACAGGCACATCAGCTCTTTCCCGGATACCCCATGCAAAGAAACGGTGGCTCCGGTATCCATGGACATTTCAGGACTTCTGCCGATGATAAGGGAATGGACGGCGGAACGCCGGGATACGGATTTCAACCGCCACATCAACAATGCCGCCTATCTGGTCTGGGCTCTGGACTCCCTTCCGGACTCCTGGCTAAAGAACCACCAACTGACGGGAATTCACCTGCATTTCAGAAAAGAAACCCATGCGGGAGATTCCATGAAATCCCTGCTGTTCTTCAGGGACTCCCTCACCTCCCACCACCTCATGCACGGAGATGAACTGCGGGCGGAAGCGGTATTGGAATGGAAAACCGCTGAAATCGCATAAAAAAGGCCCTATTGCTCGCGTTCCGTTCTTTTCCGGCTCCGGACAGCGGAGAGGGCTTCCGGAAACATTTGGCGCGTTTTTACAGATTTGAGGAGAGGATGAGGCGTTTCACGGGAGGGGACGAGGGGAAAAAGGGCCATTGCTTCCGTGGGGACGGCGTATTTTTTCCTTGCCGCTGTTTTGTTTTTGACCCATCCGGGCCGCCCCCAGGGGTTTTCCTCAGGCAACAGAGCCGTTCCGGAGTTGTTCCGGAGCGGCTCTGGAGGGTCAGGAGGAAGGCCTTTCGGGGGTGGCCCCCCCTCCTTGTGTTTTCTTTCTTGTTAGAAGTCGTAGCGGTAGCCGACGCTTCCGTTCAGCGCGCTGGACCCGTCACGGATGTCCGCGTTCCCGTTCACGTAGATGGTTCCCTTCGTTCCCACCGGCACGCTTAACCCCGCTCCCAGCTGCAGCGCCGCCGT
>NZ_MNUD01000021.1:0-73554 GCF_001917295.1 Akkermansia sp. 54_46 | reverse complement strand
CTTTTGCGTCCGGTAGAAGGAGTTCCGGCGCACCCGTTGGACAGGGAGCGCCCTCCCTCAGGGATTTTTATCCCTTAATCCCCTATTTTTCGCTTGCACCTTTACTCCCATTGACGGGAGGTTTGAAGGGGAATGCGGAACATGGACGTGGCCGGGTAACGGCGTTCACCGTTCAGCGCATGGGAAGGCGGCGCTTTCTGAAACAGAATCCGACGGTAAAAGTAACCAGAGTTCCGATGGTAACGCGCCACGGAAATGCTATTTCCGGAACATATTGTTGCCAGCCGGAGGGCAGGGGGATGAGTTCCGTCAGTAAAGCGATGACAAAGAATCCTGCCGCCATGGCAATGACGTTTCCTGAGTCGCTGCCTCTGGTGCGGGTCAGCATTCCCAACAGGAAGATGCCAAGCAGGGAGCCATAGGTGTAGCCGAAAATGCCCAGGGCTATTTGGATGATGCGGACTTCCGGGTGATGCACCACATACCACGCTGTGATGGAACCCACGAGGATGAGCAGCAGGGAGAAACCGGCCGTTCCCCAGCGCACGCACCGGAGCAGCTGCCGTTCCGAGGCTTCCGGTTTGAATATCCCCTGGTACCAGTCCCTGGTGGCGGTAGTCGCCAGGGAGTTTAGAGCCGTGGAGAGGGAGCCCATGGCCGTCGCCAGCAGTCCGGCGATCAGCAGTCCGCGGATGCCGTTGGGAAGTTCATGGATGATGAAGTAGGGAAACACATGCAGCTGCGGCGTGTCTGCGGGGAGGTTTGCCGGGTTGTATTGGTAGAAGACATAGAGAAGAATGCCCGTGAAGAGGAAAATGATGACGATGGGGAAGTCCAGCAAGCCGGATACGATGACTGCACGCGTTCCCGCCTTGCTGTTTTTTGCCGCCAGCATGCGCTGCACCATGTCCTGGTCCGTGCCGTGCGTGGCCATGGTGATGAAGGTTGCTCCCAGGAAGGCTGCCCACACCGTGTATTCCTGGCTCAGCACGCGAGCGCATTGTTGGAGGAAGTCCAGGCCTTCTCCGGTTCCCCAGGAGAAGAATTTCCAATCGTCTCCACCATTCATGGCGGCGGAGATGGAGCTCCACCCTCCGGGGATATGGGAGAACAGTACCCACAGGGCGGAAAGCATGGAGACTCCCAGAACGACGGCCTGGAGGACGTCCGTCCAGACGACGGCTTTCAATCCGCCGATCGCGGTGTAAATGGTCGTGGCGACGGAGATGGCAACCAGGGCGGCAATGTAGAGCAGGACAATCTGGCTGGCGTCCGCCGTGGCGCCTGTCAGGAACTGGTAGGCAATGACCAGCAGAATGCCCGCGAAGTAGAGCCTGGTTCCGCTGGCGAGCACCCGGCTGACCAGAAAGACCATGGAGGCCGTCCGCCGCGTCAGGAGCCCGAATCTTTTTTCCAGGTATTCATAGATGGAAACGACCTTGTAGTCATAGTAGGGCTTGAGAAAGAGCCTGCCGACGATGATGCGGCCCAGGATGGTGCCGATGCAGAGCTGGGCGTACGTGAAGTTGCGGGTATGGTATCCTTCCCCGGGAGCTCCCAGGAAGGTGGCCGCGCTGATTTCCGCCGCCAGGATAGAGGCCAGAATAGCCCACCAGGGCAGGGAACGGTTGCCCAGGGCATAGTCTGTCAGGGAGTTTTGCCTTCGTCCCGCATAGATGCCTATGCAGAAGATAGCCAGAAAGTAGATGACGATGACGAAAAGGTCCGTGAGCATGCCTGGAAAGAGAAGGCCTTTTCCGGAATGGAAATTCCGGAAAAGGCCCCGGGCTTGATGAAGGGATCAAGAGTGGCTCTTGTGTTCCAGCGCGGCTGAAACCAGACCGGAAAAGAGCGGGTGGGCCCGGTTGGGAGCGGACTGGAATTCCGGATGGTACTGGCAGGCGATGAAGAAGGGATGTTCGGGAAGTTCCACGACTTCCACCAGTCCGTGTTCGTCATTGACGGCGCTGATGACCAGCCCTGCGTTTTCCAGTTCGTCGCGGTAGGCCGGGTTGAATTCGTACCGGTGGCGGTGGCGTTCCGTGACGCTGTCCTTGCCGTAAAGCTTGTGCGCCAGCGTTCCGGGCCGGATCAGGGCCTTGTAGGCGCCCAGGCGCATGGTGGCTCCCATGGCTTGGATGCCTTTTTGTTCTTCCTGGAGGCTGATGACTGGGTGGGTGGTTTTCTGGTCGAATTCCGTGGAGTTGGCGTCATCCATGCCGCAGATGTGGCGTGCGTACTCAATGACGGCCACCTGCATGCCCAGGCAAATGCCCAGGAACGGGATTCCTTTGGTGCGCGCGTATTCCACCGTCTGGATTTTTCCTTCAATGCCGCGGTCTCCAAAGCCGCCCGGCACCAGAATGCCGTCCACGGAGCCAATCATGGCCTCCGCGCCCTTTTCCTCAATTTCTTCCGCGTCTATCCGGAGAATTTCCACGCGGGCGTCATTTTCCGCACCGGCGTGAGTGAAGGATTCATAGATGGATTTGTAGGCGTCCTGGAGAGCGATGTATTTACCTACTACGGCAATCCTGATGGAGTGGCTGGGGCTGATGACCCTGCCGACGTAACGCTGCCAGTCCGCCAGATTGGGCGCCGGAACGTCCAGTCCCAGGCGCCTGGTGACAATGCGGTCTATTTTATCCTGGCTGAGATCCAGGGGGCATTCGTAGATGGTGTTTTTGACGTCGCGGAAGGCAATGACGTTTTTGGCTTCCACGTTGCAGAACATGGCGATTTTGCGGCGTTCGTCTTCACTCATGTCGTATTCCGTCCGGCAGATGATCACGTCCGGCTGGATGCCGATTTCCCGGAGCTTGGCGACGGATTGCTGGGTGGGCTTCGTTTTCATTTCCCCGGCGGCCTTGATATAGGGGAGCAGGGTGACGTGAATGAAGCAGACGTTGTCACGGCCCACTTCCAGGGCGAATTGGCGCAGGGCTTCCAGGAAAATGTGGCCTTCCATGTCCCCGACCGTGCCGCCGATTTCCGTGATGATGATGTCCACGTCTGATTTTTCCGTGACTTCATAGAGGCGGTTTTTGATTTCATCCGTGACATGCGGAATGTATTGAACCGTTTTTCCCAGATAGTCTCCCCGGCGTTCCTTCCGCAGCACGCTTTCAAAGACCTGTCCGGAAGTGAGGTTGTTTAGCCGGGAGAGGCTGCAATGGACGAAGCGTTCGTAATGGCCCAGGTCCAGGTCCGTTTCCGCTCCGTCGTTCAAGACGTACACTTCCCCGTGCTGGAACGGGCTCATCGTTCCGGGGTCCACATTCAGGTAGGGGTCGAATTTTTGAAGGGTTACCTTGAGTCCGCAGCGTTCCAGCAGCGTGCCGATGGATGCCGCCGCCAGTCCTTTGCCGAGAGAGGAGACAACACCGCCTGTGACGAAGATATATTTCATGATTTGCTTCCTAGTGTATGTTTAATAAGATTTGTTCCACCTGTTCCGCCTGTTCCGGCGTATCCACGCCCACACTGACGTGGTCCGTCAGGATGACCCTGATTCTGGCCCCGTTTTCCAGTGCGCGCAGTTGTTCCAGGGATTCCGTCTGTTCCAGGGGAGTCGGAGCCCAGCGCACATAGTTTTCAAGAAAGTCGCGGCGGTAGGCGTAAATACCCAGATGGCGCAAAGGCGGCGCTACGCGGGTGTGGCGGGCATAGGGAATGACGGAACGGGAGAAGTACAGGGCGTCTCCGTTACGGGCAAGGGCCACTTTGACAATGTTCGGGTTGTCCAGATCCTCCCGGGCGCTGATAGGGCAGGCGACGGTGGCCATGGAGAGGGCTTCGTCCGAGACCAGGGCTTCCGCCAGCCTGTCAATCAGGGCCGGGTCAATGAGAGGTTCGTCCCCCTGAATATTGACGACATGGGTGGCGGCAGGGAAGGAACGTACCGCTTCCGCCAGGCGGTCACTGCCGCTGGGATGGTCCGGAGAGGTCATGATGGCCCTGGCTCCAAAGGATACGGCGGCGTCAAAAATGCGCTGGTCGTCCGTGGCGATGGCGATGGCGTCCAGGCGGGAACAGCGGCAGACGCGTTCCCATACGTGCTGGACAAGAGGTTTTCCTGCAATGGGATGAAGGGGCTTGCCCGGAAATCTGGAGGAACCCCAGCGTGACGGAATGAGGCCGATGATATGATGGGAAGTATCTGCTGCCATGGGAAAAGGAACCGCCCCGAAAGGTAGCAACTCCCTTTGAATTAGTCCAGCCTCAAGCATAGGGGCCGCCTGTTTTTCCCGGGAAGGAACAGTCAGCCGGAAATGGATGCCGTTGCGGCGGCTTGCCGTTTTTCCTGCGTTTTCCGGATCATGAGCGGCATGTATTCCTTGCGGACATGAAGGGATACATAGAGGCCCTCCCTCTTGGCGCAGGAGTAGAGTACTTTGATGATGGCCAGGGATATGATGTCCATCGCAATGGTGATGCTTTCCCCAAAGATCAGGAAAAAGAAGATTGGTTTGGTGAAATAGACGGCGGAAACATACAGGATGCCGAGCTTGTATTGATGGTTGCGGTAAATTCTACTGACGATCCATGCGTAGGTCATGCCAACGACGGACAGGATAAGGTACAGGGAAATCCCTATGTAGCCGAGCATTTGAATCGTGGAAATGGGGCCGCTGTGCCATTGGCCGTTCCACGCAAAGGCGCTTTGGTCTTTGCTCAGGTTGTAGGCTTCTTCATACACATTGGCTTTCACGATGCTGATATCCCGTGAAAAGCCGTCTCCGAATATTTTGTCCTGAATAAAGTGTTCACGGTCATCCAGAGCCCAGCTCCACATTTCAAAGCGCCAGTTGATGGAGTCTTCGGCGTTTGCCTTGGCTTGCGCGCTGACGTCCAGGAAAGGAACGGCTGAGAGGGTGCGCTGGATGCCGAAAGGCAGAGAATGGAGCATGCCCGCAGAGGAGAGCAGCAAGAGCAATAGCACTCCGAGGACGGGAGCCAGAAGGCAGAAGAACCATCTTCTGTAAATTAGGGATATGGTGAAGAACAGGAACAGAACCTGGGCCATGGCGGAGCGAAATCCGCTTAACAGGATGCCAACGGTTCCAAGAAGAAGCAACGCCCCCCACCAGGGACGCTTGATCATCTGCCACACGGAGTAGTTGATGATGAGCAGCTGCATCACCAAGATAGAAATTCTGAGGAAGGAAGAGTTCCGGGAGTTTTCGGAGAGTGTGCCTGCGGAGCCCGCGCTCGCGGCAAGATCCGCCCCGGCGCTATCCGGAGAAAGGAGGCTCCGGGCGGTTAGGATAAGAGTAAAAACGATGGTCAGGAAAACAGCCCATTGAAGCACCTTGCCCAGTTCATGGCTGGTCGTTTTTAACGAGGACAGGCAGAGATAGGCCAGGAGGGCCTGGAGGAAAAGGATGTATCCCTTGCCTCCGTAGTAGTCTTCCAGCACATCCAGCCCCAGAGCGAAAGGGTGGCTCAGGAAGATGTAGCCCACATGCATGAACAGCACGAGGACGACAGCGTCCAGAAGGGGGGCGGAATTCCACGTCAAGCTTGAACGCCTGAGCATGGCGTTCCACAAGTAACAAGGAAGGGTTATTCCGTAAGCAAGGAGGGGAGCGTAATCCCTTAAGGAGGGGATGGGGAGGAAAAGAATGGGTATCAGTATCCACAGATACCACACTTTTCCCTTCATCAGGAATAAGGCGGCCAGGATAAAGGGGGAAACAGCCAGAACTATGGAAAGGGGATCACCGTCCGCCGACATGATGCCGCCTATGATGGCCAGAAGAATGGCAACGACTGAAACCAGTACAATTTTAAATAAGTTACCATTCATAGGGCTACCCGTTGTTCCCGAATAAAAAACAGTGGCGGGAAAGAGAGATGGATGGTGGAGTATAGGGGATTCGAACCCCTGACCTTCTCATTGCGAACGAGACGCTCTACCAACTGAGCTAATACCCCGTGGGAAATACCGGAAAGAATTTAGTTCATCCCGCGTTTGAAAGCAAGCGGAATTCGTCAGGAAAGGCAAATAAGAAGGAAGATGCCGCCTTTCCTCATTTCGTGCGGGTGTTTCCTGCCTGCCGGAAGCCGGCCGCAGGGAAGATGGCTATTTCCGGGAACGCCCGGCTTTTACGGGAAAGGAGGAACGCCCCGGTTCGGAAGCCGGAGGGCCTGCGGGAATGTTCAGGTGTAAAGGCAGCCGGGCCTGATGTTTCCGATTTTTGCGAAGGCCCGTTTGCCGGAATTGGAGCGTCAGCGGCCCTGCTTGTTTTTAATGCGGTTTCTGAGATGGGCATCTTCAAAAAGGCCGTCCATGTACAATCCCACGGCTTGAGCTTTTCTGAGGCTCCGGGCTGCATCCCTCAGGGCCGGAAGAGCTTCTTCATAGGATGGCGTTTTTCCTTTTTTGACAGGGGATGCTTCCACAAGGTGCCACCCCCACCGGCTTTTGAGAAGTACCGGCCTGTTGTCCGGAACGTCTGCCAACGCCAGACCCAGGGTTTCCTTGGCGCGGGCGGGGCTTATCCAGCCGAGTTCCCCGCCTGCGGGAGCGGAACGTTCGTCTTCACTGAATTCCCTGGCGAGCCGGGAGAAGGATTCCCCTGCCTTCAGCCGCTCCAGCAGCGTTTCCGCGGTTTGCCGGACCTGGGCTTCTTCCCTGTTCAAGGTAGCCAGGAAAATATGCCTGGTTTTCCGCAGGTCAGGAGAAGCGAGTTGATCCCGGATTAGATTGTAGTAGGTTTTCAGGTCTTCGCCGGACGGTTCCGCCGCCTGGGCGGTTGCCCGGTAGAGCTGTTCCGTCTGTTTGAGCCTGGCCGCTATTTTTTTTTGAAATTGTTCCTGCGTCAGTTTCTGGTCGTGCAGGGTTTTCAGGTATTGTTCCGTGTTTCCGTCAAAACGGGACCGGATTTGTTCCGCGGCGCGGGCCGCTTCCGCATTGCGGTTGGGCAGCTGGAGATCATTGACGCTGGTTTTCAGGCGCAGAAGGGAGGAGCTGATCAGGTCATACCTGGCCCGAGGAGACAGGTCGCCGGGGATGTCCAGTTCATGAGTAAGTTTGATCCCTCCGTCCATGTCCAGCACGGGAGGCTGGCGCAGTATTTTCAGTTCCGTAATCCTTCGGGAAAGCTGGTTGGCGGTGACGGGTTCTCCATATACTTCCGCTATCCGGGCGGAGCTGTCTCCTGGCGGCCCCGGCATCGGTTTCAGGTATGCGTCCATTCTGCCGGCCAGAAAGCCGTGCCAGACAAACAAGTCCCCCACCAGATAGAGCAGGAATGCTCCATAAATCACAAGCTTGAGCGTGAATTTTCCAGTGGGGGACATGGCGGGAGAAAAAGGGCAAAGAGTTTAGTTTCCGCCGCCGGAGTCTGCCAGGCGGGCGGATTCCGGAGGAAGGAAGTTGCGGAATCTCTTCTTTTCAATACACTTCATGTAGGCTTCTTCCGGGGAGACGATGCCCTGCTGGAGTTTCTGCCAGATGGCGTCATCCATGAATTGCATGCCCATGGCCTTGCCGCCGACAATGACGTCAGGAATTTTCTGCGTGGCGCCTTCACGGATGATGGCAGCCACGGCCGGCGTGGCAAAGAGGATTTCATTGACGGCCACGCGGCCCGGTTTGTCGCTGCGCTTCATCAGGAGCTGCGCTACGACGCCGCGGAGGGAGCCCGCAAGCATGGTGCGTACCTGGGATTGCTGGTCAGATGGGAATACGTCAATGATACGGTCAATGGTTTTGCTGGCGTTGTTCGTGTGCAGGGTGCCGAATACCAGAAGGCCGGTTTCAGCCGCCGTGAGCGCCAGGGAGATGGTTTCCAGGTCGCGCATTTCACCCACCAGCACGATGTCGGAGTCTTCACGAAGGGAGGCCCGGAGGCCGTCTGCGAAGGAAGGCGTCTGGAGAGGCACTTCTCTTTGGGTGACGATGGATTTTTTATTGGGATGGACGAATTCGATAGGTTCCTCCACGGTGATGATGTGCCGCGCCTGGTTGCTGTTGATGTAGTCGATGATGGCGGCCAGCGTGGTGGATTTACCGGAACCGGTGGGGCCCGTGACCAGCACAAGGCCGGATCTCATGTGGGCGAATTCCTTGACGACCGTAGGCACGCCCAGTTCTTCCAGCGTGGCTATTTTGGTGGGAATGAGACGGAAAACTGCCCCCAGGCCGTGCTGCTGCTTGAAATAGTTGCAGCGGAAACGGGATGTTTCATCCATTTCATAGGCAAAGTCCAGGTCCCCTTCTTCCAGATATTTCTGGAAGGCCTGGGGATCACATATTTCCGCAAGGAGGTTTTTGAATGCCTGGCCTTCCAGGTTTTCGTCGGAGATGGCGGAGATGGTCCCGTTGACGCGGATTTTAGGAGGCTGGCCTTCGCTGAGGTGAAGGTCGGAACCGCCCGCTTCTACGAGATATTTGAAGTATTGGTCGATGACAGCCATAACAGGAGTGTTTCAAAATTAAAGGTTACTTGATTCCCAGGAAGGATTTCATGATGGTTTTGTCTTCCGCGCGGAAGATGCAGTCTTCCGTGGTGATGAGGCCTGCCTGGTGCAGGGCCCGGAGCGAGTCGTCCATCAGGATCATGCCCTGGGCTTTCCCTGTCTGGATGCAGCCGGGAATCATGAATGTCTTGCCTTCACGGATGCAGTTGGCGATGGCGGGCGTATTAACCAGCATTTCAATGGCCAGAGCGCGGCCGTTGCCGTCTGCTCTGGGAACCAGCTGCTGGGAGATGATGCCGCGCAGGGATTCGCTGACCATGATGCGGATCTGGTCGCGTTGCTCCACCGGGAAGACGTCCAGCACGCGGTCCACCGTACGGGCTGCAGAGCCCGTATGAAGGGTGCCGAGCACCAGGTGGCCGGTTTCTGCGGCCGTGAGCGCCAGGGAGATGGTTTCCAGGTCGCGCATTTCACCCACCATGATAACGTCTGGGTCTTCACGGAGGGCGCCGCGGAGGGCGCGGGCGAAAGATTCCGTGTGTTTATGCACTTCACGCTGGTTGACGTGGCAGTTTTTGGAGGGAATCAGGTATTCGATGGGGTCTTCAAGCGTGATGATGTGGTCGTGGCGGTCCTGGTTGATGAAGTCCACGATGGAGGCCAGCGTGGTGGATTTACCGGAACCTACGGAACCCGTGACTAGAATGAGACCGTTGGTGTAGCGGGTGAGGGGCACCACGTATTCCGTCGGCAGGCCTATTTCCTCCATGGTGCGCACCCGCGTGTTGATGATGCGGAAGCAGATGTCATAACCCAGGCGCTGTTTAACCACGGATGCGCGGTAACGGCCAAAGTCATTGGCGTAGGCGAAGTCCACGTCCCCCCGTTGCTGAAGGCGGTTCCATTCCGGGTCTTCCAGAAAGCCCCTCGCCAGCACTTCCGTGTCCTGGGGCGTGAGATTGGGCGCTTCCTCCCAGATGGGGAGAAGCTGGCCGAACCGGCGCCAGGTGGGACGGCTGTTGACGGCAAGGTGGATATCGGAACAGTCGTAATCCTGTCCAAGTTTAAGATATCCGTCGACGTGGGGCAAAATGTATTCGCTCATGTTGTGAATGCAGCAAACTGATGAAGCTACATACTAACGAAAACAGAGCTTTTTTGACCAGCAAAAAATGTCTGGGAACCGATTTCCATGAAAGCGACTTTGCCCTGTTCCGCGACGGGTGAGGAATTTCGAGAGGGGAAGTTTTGCGGAAGATCTGCGGACGTTTGTTTCCGGGGAAGGAGAGGATGATGGAACAGGGGATTGGCGCGGTAGGCCGGCTTTTTACGCCAGGCATGATTTATTGTTCCCTGGAAGGCAGGAAGGATATGGGGCGGCTCGTCATTTAACGCCGCAGGAACATCCCCATTTTTTTACGGCTGCTGGGTTCCCGAACCTTTTTCAAGAAGCGGCAGAAAACCGCTGTATTGGCCTGAAAAGCCTGTTATTTGAACAGATTGAGGAATTTTTTGCCGGCCAGGCCGATCCCCATTTTTTTCAGGGAAGGGAAAGCCAGGGTAATCAGAATTTCAACGATGAAACGGAAGATGGAGGAATTAACCCAGCTTCCGGAAGTGCGCGGCTGCGGGGGAGGGGCCGGATTGCTTTTTTTCCCCGCAAACATGCGGATGAGAAGAACTCCTGCCACCGTTCCGACAATAGAGCCGATTACAGGCAGGGACATGGCCTTTTTTTTCAATTTACGGAAGTGGTCGGCCTGCTGATGCGTCTTTTGCACCAGGCTGTCCGCCTCATTGACGATGTCCAGCCGGGAGGAAGCTACCCGCATCAGGAGTGCGAGCTTTTCTTGAGAGCCATTTGCAGACATGATAAATCCGTTTTAAGTTCTTCCGCCGTCGCCGGAGCGATAGGCGTTACATGGGTTCGGCTGAAAAGGATGAACCCGGCTGCGGCGGCCAGGAGATGAAAGCCCGTGGTTACGGCAAGCCCGGCGATAATTCCCCAGAAATACGCCATGACCACAGTCAGAAGGCACCACAGAAATAGATAGCCGAAGAAGGCCATGAAGACGCCCATCAGGAGAAAGGCCGTTTTTTTGCCCAGCCTGTTGGACGCTTCCTTCAGTTCCAGTTTGAGCAGTGCGGCCAGGGCTTCCGCATGGGCCAGGGCTGCCGTCCCGGTTTCCCGGAGGGACCGGACCATGGCCATCCCTTCTTCCTTTTCCTCCACAAGGGGGGTGACGAAGGTTCGCTTGAGTTTGTCGATCAGTCCCATGGTTCGGTTTGAAAGGGGGAGGGAGGACGCCATGCGCATGGCACGCATGGCGCGGAATGAAGGGAGAGGGTTAACGACGGCGGATAAGCAGACCGATGAGAAGGCCCACGCCCATGGCAATCAGCACGGACTGGGTGGGCTTTTCCTTCACGTATTCTTCGCCTGCTTCGTGGAACTTCTTGGCCTTGTCACGGATGACTTCTCCCTTTTCCTGGGCGTAGTCGCAGATGGTGCTGGCCTGTTCCGTAGCCGCCTTGCGGATTTGGTTTACTTTAGCTGCGGCGAAGGCCCTGGCCTGTTGAAATCTGGTGACGGCAAGCTCGCGGGCGGAAGGGCAGGAGCAGGAAGTGTCGTTTGCTGCTGCGGTCGTTTCAAGTTCGGTTTGGTTGTCTTGCATGGTTGATTAGAGTATTAAGGGTTGGTTCCTGTTGAAAAACATGTCGACTTACATGTTTTCGCCTCTCACATTGGAAATTATTTAGCACGCTTCCCACTATTGGCAAGTGTGTAAAGCGGCTTCACCCGGAATTGTGCGGTCTCTCAGCGGCGGCTTCCTGAAAAACCGCCGCGGGGATCCGGTTTGACTTGGGGTTCGTTAGGATTCCGGTACCTCAGAATGCCGTAATCCCTCAGATTACGGATGAATTCCTGAGCGTTGGCCCGGAAGCGAGCATCGTACATAAGCAGCCCAAGAAAGCCCTGGTTTTTACGTGCATCAGCCGTGAAGGAGGAGATTTGTTCAGATGCTTTCCTCAGAGAGGCCAGCGTAGGGGGGATTGCCTTGACGGCGGGGTCCAGAGTGTTGAGTTTTTCTTCAGCTCCGGCAATGAGTTTGTGGGCATCCCGGACGGTGTCTTTCATGGCTGCGACCGAGGAACGTGTTTCTTCCATGAGACCGGGAAGTTGTTCTCCTGCCCGGTTTATTTGTGACAATACGCTGCCGAGGTGCTTGAGGTTTTCCTGATTCAGGACGCCCTCGTTGATCAGCCTGGTCGTCTGGGCCAGCCCTTTGGCCGCCTCTCCGATGTTGAGGATAGCGACGTCAATGTTATCCGAATTTTTTTCGATTTGCTTGAGGATTTTCAGGATTTCTTCTGTGGCGCCCACGGCATTGTTTTTGATTTTGCTGAAATCGCTTTCCGGCTGGCCGATGATGGTGGCATGGGGAGGGATGTATTCATGCGTGGGCTGGGCCGGAGGGACGATATCGATGTATTTGTCGCCCAAGATGTTCTGCATGTCCACCCGGAAGACGGACCCTTGCTGGATTTTCACGTCGCTCTGGATGCTGGCTTCCAGCATGACTTCATTGCCGGAAGGCAGGAGTTCAGGGGCTTTGGTGACTTTCCCCACCGTGACGCCGCCCAGACGGATCTGGGAGTCCTTGATGAGTCCCGCCGCATCTTTGAAAATGATGTTGATGGGGTAGGTTTGCTCTTTGGATGTTTTAATGTTGCCGAATCCCAGGATGACTCCGATAATCATCAGGATTCCGGCGATCAGAAAGAGGCCTACCCATGTTTCCGGTTTAAGTTTCTGTTTCATGGCTCTGTGGCAAGATGGTTATTGTTTGCGTTCCCGTTCCGCCCGTTCCAGCAGAACCCGTTGGAAATTTTCATTTTTGCCGGACAGGGCAGCCCAGTTTTCCCCGGAGTCCCCGTACAGGAACTTTTGCAGGATTTCGTCTTTGGAGTGCAGCAGTTCTTCCGGAGTTCCCGTCCAGTAAACCTCACCGTTTCTGAGATAGACGATTTTGTCCGCGATGCGGATCACGCTGGGCATGTCATGGGAGACAATGACGGTGGTGATGCCTTTGTCCTTGCAGATCCGCCGGATGAGGAAGCTGATGCTGTCCGTAACGATGGGGTCCAGGCCCGCGGTGGGCTCGTCATAGAGCAGGCATTCCGGAGTGGTAATGATTGCCCTGGCCACGGCGACGCGCTTGATCATGCCGCCGGAGAGGCTGGCCGGCATTTTTTCCTGCTGTCCCAGCAGTCCTACGGAATCCAAAGCGGCTGAGATACGGGTGTCCAGTTCGTTTTCATCCCTGATCCCCGCCTCCCGCAGGGGGAAGGCTACGTTTTCTCCCACGCTCAGGGAATCGAATAAGGCTCCCTGCTGGAACATGAATCCGATGTTGCTGCGGATTTGCTTTCTGATTTTTTCCGGCGCGCCGCTGATGCGCCTGCCGTCTATTTCCACATAGCCGTCCAAGGGGTCCATCAGGCCGTCCAGATGTTTCAGAATGACGCTTTTCCCGGCTCCGGAACCTCCTATTAAAGCCATCAGTTCTCCCTTGCCCACGTCAAAGCTTACGCCTTTCAGCACTTCCTGGGTGCCGAAGCTTTGTCTGAGCTGATGGACGCGGATGAATGGCTGCATGGCGGCGGGGAAAGGCTATCTCATGAATCCCATGGGGAAGAACGAGTTGAGGATCATGGTCAGGATAAAGTTGGCGATGAGCAGGGCCACGGAAGCGTACACCATGGCCTGCATGGTGGATTTGCCTACGCCCACGGCGCCGTTCGTGGTGTTCAGCCCCTCCCGGCAGGAGATGGTGGAAATGATGAGGCCGAAAGCAAGAGCCTTGACCAGGGCTACGATGATGTCCCCCATGGTGACGAATTTGCTCATGAAGTGCATCCAGTAGGCCTGGTCTACGTTAAAGGCGGTGACGCTGACGATGTACGCGGAGGCGATGCCCACCAGAACGGCTTCCATCATCAGGATGGGCATGGAAATAAGCATGGCCTGTATCCGCGGCTTCACCAGGTAGTCTACCGGATCCACATTCATGGATTTAAGGGCATCCACCTGTTCCGTGACTTTCATGGTGCCGATTTCCGCGGCCATGGCGGATCCGACGCGCCCTGCAAGCATCAGCCCGGTGATGACGGGCCCCAGTTCCCGGAACATGCCCACGGCGACGACGGCCCCGCCCATGGTTTCCATTCTCACCGTTTGAAGCTGGAATAGTGTCTGGGCTTCCAGCACCGCGCCGGTGAACGCGCCGGTGATGATGACCACCGGCTGGGATTGCACCCCGATTTTTGCAATTTGTTCCACAAGCACGCGCATCCGGAATTGGCCGGACCACATGCATGAAGCCACTTGATAAAGCAGCAATCCGATTGACCCCAACCGGTCAACCAGCCTTAAAGCGGCGCGGCCGATCATGGTTGCTACATGGAATTGCATGGCTTCTACTAATCACTTCTTCCTCTTCAAGAGCAAGCGCAATGTATGCCACGGGAGGAAAAGGGAGGTTTCGCGTCAGTCTGCCAACCGATGGATATAAGGCGTTTCCTGCGTTCCGGGGATGGAGCGCAGCATGAGGCGCGGCGGCAGTTTCAGGCGTGTCCATTCGGATGCGCGGGCCTGCCGCTGTAGACGACGGATTTCCCTTTCCGATTCCGGGAACCGATTCACCAGTTCCGTGGCGGATTCATGTTCCCGGTGCAGGCGGATGAGAAACCCGTCGCGCCTGGCGGCCTCCGGAGCGGGAGAAATAAAACCGGGGAACAGGTTTGCCAGTTCCGTTTCGTATAAATCCCCCAGCGGTATGAAATCCGCGGCTAAAGCGGCTGGAAGGAAGCGGGGCGCCGTCATGATATCCGTCCCCGTCAGAGAAGAGAGCAGCAGGGCGCCTTCTTCTTCCGCCCATTGGCGCATGAGCCACGCGATTGCAGCTTTTTCGTCCAGCCCTCCGGCTTTGGCAGGGAAAGAAACCGTCCGTACGCCAATGCCAGCCGTGCCGGCGAAGGCTTGGACTCTTTCCCGTGTCTCTTCCGGAATGCCGGGCAGGGAGGGGAGGAACCCCGTCACTTCCAGAGAGGGGCACGTTTCCTTCAATAGTTCCGCCAACAGGAGGGATGCGGAATTTTCCAGCAAATTCAGGCAGACGGCCCCGTACCCGCTTTTCAGAATGAAGTCTTCCATTCCTTTGCGGAGGGCGTGCCGGAGCTGTTGTTCCGGGGAGGGCAGGGGGGAGTCCGTTCCTGTGGGGGTTTCCGGTGAAATGACGGCGGAATCCCGTTCAAAAAGACGCAGCCGTTTGAGAAGATGTCCGTTGCCGGACCATACGGAAGATGCACCGGGCAGCAGAAACGGACCTTCTCCCCCGGCCAGGCGGGCCGTGAATACGGGCAGGCCTGTTTCCCGCGCCGTCAGGCAGGCTTTTTCTTCATCCTGTTCCAGCAATCCCTCATGCCATGCATTGGCAGGCGTGCGGAGCAGCAGGCATGTGGCGGAAACGTGCGGCGGAGGAATTTCTCCCCACGGGGCGACGGAAAAAACTGCCTCATCCTCCGTTCTCCGGATGCCAAAGACGGGAACGCGTTCTTTTCCATGCGGGGAGGGAGGGATAACGGCCTGCCGGGGAAAGGAAAGGCCGTTCCTCAACAGGTGGAATCTTATGCCTTCCGCGTCCGCCGCTCCCAGCAGCAGGGGGACGTCCGCTATTTCCCGTGCCAGATAGGCCAGGGCCGCCCGGTGCTGGGTCCGGAAGCCGCTGCGCAGAGCCAGTTCACCGGTATGCACGCCGCTGAGGGCCAGCGGCGGACAGAGGACGAGCTCCGCACCTGCGTCCAGGCAGGAACGGTACAGTTCCACGATGGTTCTGAGGTTTTTGGGAAAGTGGCCGGGAATGGTTTCCGGTTGGATGAATCCTGCTTTCAGCATGCGACGGAAAGGTAAACCATTACGGGGCGGCGGGCAAGCCGGGATGCCCGGAGGTCCGCCCGCCAGGCATTTACCCATGCAGTTTTTATCGCAAGGAGCTTGTCATTCACGGTCTTCATGATATGATCCCTGCCGATTGCGCGCCGTCCGTTCCCGGGCGCGGCCATCCGGAATACTTATGAGGAAACAGTCAACAGAGGGGCAGGAATCCTCCATCCAGCGCGCCAGGGCATTGTGGCGCGAGTATCTTCTTCCTTATAAGGGTACGCTGGTGTGGGCTGTGGTCGGAGGCATTGTGGCCGCTGTTTCCAGCGGTTTCGGCATTCCGGTGATTTTACAGGAGATGTTTCCCGTGATTTTTGACGGGAAACCGCTGCCTCCGTGGGCGGAACGGGTGCTCTTGTGGTATGTGAGCCCGGAAAACCTGCCCCTGGTGACGGTGTGGGCCACGGCGGCCATGCTCCCGCTGGTGGTGGTGGTGCGCGGCCTGTCTTCTTTTGTCAATGTCTATTTGCTTTCCAAAATAGGGCTGGGAGTGCTGGAGACATTGCGGCTCAAGGTGTACAGAAAGTATCAGGATTTGTCCCTGGCTTTTCACGACCGGCAGCAGAAGGGAGACCTGCTGAGCCGCCTGATGCAGGATACCCAGTTTCTCCAGGGCGGCCTGGTGCAGATTGCCAATGACCTTATTATCCAGCCCCTGACTCTTTTGGCCGCGTTAGGGTTTCTGATTTACAGGGCCTCCGTCAGCGAGCAGTTTCTTATTCTGCTGGCGAATATGCTCCTGGTAGGCGTTTGCGTGATTCCCATCCGGTACATCGGCAGAAAAATGCTTGCGCGCGCCCGGGTAGTGCAGTCCAGCCAGGGGGACCTTTCCTCCACGCTCCAGGAGAATTTTTCTTCCCAGCGGGATATCCGGGCCTTTGAACTGGAACAGCAGCAGATAAGGCTGTTCAGGGACAGGATCCGCCGTTACATCCAGGCATCCATCGGCGCGGTCAGGTGGCAGAGCCTGCTGACCCCTTTGATTGAGTTCGTCAGCGCCATAGCCATGGCCGCCACCCTGCTGGTTGGCAACATGAACGGCATGAACATGGGGGATTTTGCCGCGCTGGCTACGGCCATGTATCTTTGCTATGAGCCGGTCAAAAAGCTGGGGGCCGTCCATAACAAGGCGGAAACCCTTAATGCCGGTCTGGAACGCATCAACCACGTGCTGAATGCTCCTGATGACGTTCCCGAACCGGAAAACCCAAGGAGCCCGGCGGCATGGAAGGGGGAAGTGGAGTTCCGCAACGTTTGCTTCGGTTACCAGCAGGACTCTCCTGTCATGAGGAACATTGATCTCCGCATTCCGTCCGGGCAGGTGGTGGCCCTAGTCGGTCCCAGCGGAGCGGGGAAGACGACTTTCATTAATTTGCTGTGCCGTTTTTATGATGTCCTTTCCGGCAGCGTGAAGGTGGACGGCATCGACGTGAGGGAGATGAGTAAAAAGGAACTTCTTTCCCACATAGCGCTGGTTTCCCAGTATCCCGTTCTGTTCCGCGGCTCCGTAGCGGACAATATACGCATCGGCCGTCCAGACGCTTCCGACGCGGAGGTGGAGGAAGCCGGCCGCATGTCCGCTGTGGACAGTTTTATCAATGAGACGGGGGAAGGGTATTCCCGCATGATCGGGGAAATGGGGGAGGGCCTTTCCGGCGGCCAGCGGCAGCGCGTTTCCCTGGCGAGGGCCTTTTTGAAAAACGCTCCCATCCTGGTGCTGGATGAGGCCACGGCTTCCCTGGATATGAAGAGCGAGGAGCAGATTCAGAAGGAGATTGAGAGGCTGGCTTCCGGCCGCACGACGTTCATTATTGCCCACCGTTTCAGCACCATCCGGATGGCGGACCGCATTTTGGTGCTGGAGAAAGGCCGTGTGGTTGCGGACGGCACGCATGAGGAGCTGATGGCTTCTTCTCCCCTGTACCGGGAACTTTACAATAAGCAGCAGATGGTTGCGGAGGAGGAAGGAGGCGCTCCATGTTAAGCCAGTTTTTTGAATATGCGCGGTATTTGAAGCCCGTGATGAAGCTGTTCATCGCCGCTCTGGCTGCCGGGGCTCTGGCTGCCGCCGCCAGCGGTTTCGGCTTTCCGCTGATGATTGCCAAAGTATTTCCGGTGGTGTTTGACAATACACAGATTCCCCCGGAGCTTCAGGACATGATCGCCCGGCTGGTGGCCCCGGAACACATGCACCTGGCGGTGCTGCTGGCCGTATGTTCCCTGCTGCCTCTGGTCTTCGCCGTCCGTGGCATAGGCACGTTCTTCAACGTGTACTGGATCAGCATCGTCAGCATGAAAGTGCTGGAGGCAATCAGGCTGGACGCCTTTTCCAAATTGCAGACGCTGCCCCTTTCCTTCATTGACCGCCAGAAACGGGGGGACCTGATCAGCCGCCTAATTAATGACGCCGCCAACGTGCAGGGGGGGCTGGTGGTAGCGGCCAATGACATCATCAAGCAGCCCCTGACTCTGCTGACCGCCCTTGCCTTCCTGGTGTACAAGGTATTTGTTGATCCGAATACGGCAGTGGTCCTGATGAATCTGGGGCTGATTGCGCTGGCCATATGGCCCATCCGCTTTTTCGGCCGCCGCGTGATGAAGAAGTCCAAACAGGCTCAGGACGAACTGGGCAATATTACGGCCGCAGCCCAGGAAAATTTAGCCTCCCAGCGTGAAATCCGTTCCTACGGAATGCAGGAACAGCAGGTAAATCTTTTCCTGGGGCTGATTCAGCGTTTTTTCAAAATCAATCTCAGAACGGTGAAGTACAGGCACTTCCTGGTTCCCGTGCTGGAAATGGTGACGGCGCTGGGTCTGGGCGTTTTGCTGGTAAGGGGGCATGAAATGGGCATCACCAAAGCTGATTTTACTGCTTTGGCTGCCGCCCTGTTCATGTGTTACGACCCTCTCAAACGGCTGGGTGTGACGCTTACCAATTTGAAGAGCGCTTACGCTTCCCTGGAACGCATCAATTACCTCCTGAAAGAACCGGATACCATGCCGGAGGCCGCTGACCCCGTTCCTATGGGACGCGCCGCCGGCCGCCTGGATTATGACGGCATTTCCTTTTCCTATGACGGCGCCCGCAAGGTGCTGGACGGCATCAACGTGCATATCCGCCCCGGGGAAGTAGTGGGGCTGGTAGGGCCCAGCGGCGCCGGAAAGACGACATTTGCCAGCCTCCTTCCCAGGTTTTATGACGTTAGTTCCGGAGCCCTGCGCGTGGATGGCGTGGATGTGAGGGACGCTTCCCTGCATGATGTGCGCAAGAATATCGCCTTCGTCTCCCAGCACCCCGTCCTGTTCCACGGCACCATTATGGAAAATATCCGTTTGGGACGTCAGGACGCTACGGATGATGAGGTGGTGGCCGCGGCGCGCGCCGCGGCTGCGGACGGTTTCATCATGGGCATGCCGGACGGCTATCAAACCATGCTTGGCGACGGAGGCAGCGGATTGTCCGGCGGCCAGCGGCAGCGTGTAGCGATTGCCCGCGCTTTCCTGAAGGATGCTCCCATCCTGATTCTGGATGAAGCCACCGCGTCCCTGGATGCGGAAAGCGAGGCTCTGATCCAGCAGGAACTGGACCGGCTGGTGGAGGGAAGGACGGCGCTTATTGTGGCCCACCGTTTCAGTTCCATCCGCGTGGCGACGCGCATTCTGGTGTTTGAGGGCGGGCGCATCGTCGGGGACGGTTCCCATGCAGAGCTTTATGCCTCTTGCCCGTTGTACCGGGAGTTGTATGACCGCCAGTCCCTTTAAATACCCTTTAAATAACAAGGGGACGGGGAGGAAAGCATTTCCCGCGCCCGCACCGGGATGAATATGGCGTTTTTTCTCAGGCCATGATGGAAAGAGCTATTGTCAAACAAGGGGCATGATGTACTATTCCGCCAGCATGAATACACTGGACGAATCCCTGATGAATGCCGTTAAAGAAGGGAAGCTTTTGGAGTCTTCCCGGACCAATATCCGCCTTCTGCTGGATGGTACCGAATCCCCCATAGCGCGCGAGGCCGTAGAAGAATTGGCTGCCGCCGGGGAATGGCAGGAGCTGAACGACCGTTTTTACAAAACTCTGGCCTTCGGCACGGGGGGGCTGCGAGGACGTACCATCGGCAGCATCGTCACCCGGGCCGAGCAGGGGAACGGCGGCGTGAACGGCCGGCCGGAATATCCCTGCGTGGGAACCGCCTGCATGAACTACTTCAATGTGGGGCGGGCCATGCGTGGCCTGATTATTTATGTGAACAAGCATGTGGAGGCTACGGACCCGGGCAGGAAGCCCCGCCTGGTCATCGGACACGACACGCGCCACTTTTCCCGTGATTTTGCCGAATTCTGCGCAAAAATCGGCACGGACCTGGGATGTGACATTTACCTGTTTGACAGTCCTCGCGCCACTCCTGAGATCTCCTTTGCTATCCGGGAGCTTCATGCGGATTCCGGCGTGGTGCTGACCGCCAGCCACAACCCCTCCCATGACAACGGTTTCAAGGCTTACTTCAATGATGGAGCCCAGCTGGTGCCTCCGCATGACAAGGCCGTGATCAGGGAGGTCAATTCCCTGACTTCCGAAGAATATGAACCGTTGCCGGAAGACCGGCGCGGAACCCTTCATGTGCTGGATTCCTCCTTTGACCGTATTTACATGGACCGCTTGAAAACCGTGCTGCTCCGTCCGGAACTTTTCAACAAGGGGGGAGCTAAAATCGTTTACTCCAACCTCCACGGGACGGGCGGCCATATCATCGTGCCCCTGTTGAAGGAACTGGGCTGCAACGTGCAGACCGTGGCGGCGCAGGATGTTCAGGACGGCCGTTTCCCAACGGTTGCTTCCCCCAACCCGGAAAATCCGCCGGCTCTGGCCCTGGCTATTGAACAGGCGGATGCTTCCGGAGCGGACATCGTCATCGCCACGGACCCGGATGCGGACCGCATGGGAGTGGCCGTGCGCGGGGAAGACGGAAAGATGCACCTGCTGACCGGCAACCAGATCGGTTCCCTGCTGGCGTGGTACCGCTGCATGAGCATGTCCGATCTTGGCATCATCAATGACTCCAACCGTTCCCGCGCCGTGATGGTGAAAACCTTTGTGACGACGGGGCTTCAGGACGCCATCGGCCACCACTTCGGTTATGAAGTGGTCAACGTCCTCACGGGGTTCAAGTATATTGCCCAGAAACTCGGTAAATATGAACAGGCCATTCCGGCGGAAAAACGGGAGGGCTACCGCAAGATGAGCGAAGAACAGACGCGCGCCCTGCGTCTGGAATACAGCCGTTACTTTGTCTTCGGCGGGGAGGAAAGCTACGGCTACCTGGCCCAGGACTTCGTGCGGGACAAGGACGCCAACTCCGCCGCCATCATCTTTGCGGAACTGGCCGCATATGCGGAAAGCATCGGCAAGAGCCTTCTGGAACTGCTGCATGAACTCTTTGAGCAGTTTGGTGTGTATTTGGAAATGGGAAAATCGCTGGTTATGGAAGGCGCGGACGGCGCGGCCAGAATCGCCGCCCTCGCCGCTTCCTATTCCTCCAATCCTCCCACGGAAGTGGACGGCGTAGCCGTCAGCGGCATCCGGGACTTTTCCAAGGGCGACATGGTGGATGCGGAAGGCGATCCCATTCCGGCGGAAAAAATGATTTTCGTAGATCTGGCGGACGGCCGCAGTTTTGCGGTGCGCCCCTCCGGAACGGAACCCAAGATTAAATACTACCTCTTCGGGCACGGGAAACCGGGCGATCCTGTGAAGGAAGCATTGGCGAAAGTCCAGGCTTCCCTGGATTCCCTGTGGACGGCCGTGGAAAAAGATGCCCACAGCCGTTCCAATGGCTAAATATTGCTGATTTCTTTCCCCCGTCTACCATGTAATGTGGACGGGGGAAATTTATTTTCTTGCCAAGGAGGCGGGAATTCCGCAGTTTATAATTCTCATGACATTTGCGGCCCACAAAACTCTCTCCGTGGCTGGCGCCCTTTTGGCCGGCCTTTTTCTCTCTTCCTGCTCCTCCCAGCAACAAGTTGAAGCTCCTGCGCGTCTTCCCGCCTACCACTTTGTGCCCGGCAAGACGGCCGTGCTTCACAACGGGAAAGCCATTCCCCCCAGAAATGCCCCTTCGCAGGTCAAGCGCGCCATTGCGGCGGCCAATTCCCTGGTCAACAAGCCGTACCGGCTGGGCGGGGGGCACAGGAGGCATCATGATACCCATTATGACTGTTCCGGCAGCACTTCCTTTGTGCTGAAGGAAGCCGGCCTTCTTACGTCCACCCGCCATTCCAGGCTTTTCCTGAATTACGGGCAGAAAGGCGCCGGGGACTGGATTTCCATTTATGCCAAGAATGGACACGTCTTCATGGTCATCTGCGGCCTCCGGTTTGACACTACGGGAAGCGGGCGCCGCGGCGAAGGCCCCCGCTGGAGAGTGGACGGCCGCAATACCAGGCACTTCCTGGTGCGCCATCCCACAGGCCTTTGAACCGGGGCAGCGCGGAGGAAAACCGCGTTTTCTGCGTATGTTCGCGCAGGCTTTCTTGAATAATGGAAAGTAATGTGCTATCAGGTGCGAGGACGTTGATAGTTCCTTGATTTTCATGGCTAAGACAAAAATTCACGTAGGGCTTGAGATAGGGACAAGCAAGACTTGCATGGTCGTGGGCGAAGTGAAGCCCGATGCGACCGTGACAATCATCGGCGTGGGTGAGGTTCCTAGCGAGGGCGTGGTTCGCGGAGAGATTGAAGACACTTCCAAGGTCATCCAGTGCATTTACGATGCCTGGAATATGGCCCAGGACCATGCGGACGTGGATATCATGACCGTCTATCTGTCCGTGACAGGCGCCCATATTGTGGGGCAGAACAACCGGGGAACGTTCCGTCTTCCCCCGGATGAAAGCATTATTTCCCAGGAGCATATGGACGAGGTGACGGAAATCGCCCGGGACGTCGCCCTGGGGCCGGAACAATTCGTCCTGCACCGCGTGCCCGGTCTCTTTTCCGTGGACGGGCAGGAGAACCTGACCAATCCCGCCGGATTGACCGGAAGAACCCTGGACATCGACTGCCATATCATCCACGGAATCAAATCCCGCATCACCAACTCCTTCCGTTGCGTGCGGGAAGTCCCGCTGGATATTGCGGATGTGGTTTTCGCCCCCATTGCCACGGCCCAGTTTGTGCTCAACAGGCAGGTCAAGCAGGCGGGCGCTCTGCTTATTGATATGGGTGCGGGCACGACGGACTATGTGCTTTACCTGGACGGCCAGCTTGTGGCCTCCGGATGTGTGCCGCTGGGCGGCGACCACATTTCCAATGACATCACGCTGATGACCGGCATTCCTCTGGCCCAGGCGGAACTGCTCAAGAAGACGGAAGGGGACGCCAACAGCTTTTCCGGGAAAACCAACGAGATGGTGCGCGTGCGCGGAGAGGGGCATATGAAGGATGCCGCCATTGAACGCAACGTGCTGAATGAAATCATCCGTTCCCGCCTGCTGGAAATTTTCAACCTGGTCAAATCTTCCCTGCCCAAGGATACTTTCAAGGGCAACCGCTGCCACGGCGTTTACCTGTGCGGGGGCGCCAGCCTGATGCGCGGCGTGGGGGAACTGGCCTCCCACGTGTTCGGCGTGGCCATCAGCCGGCCTACGCTGGTTAAAAACGGTGCGCCTTCCTACCTGGATGATCCGCGCTACTGCACGGCCATAGGCCTGATACGGTATGCCCAGATTCTGGATGCCGAACTGCCGCAGCAGCGCAGCTGGCTGGGACGGATGCTGGGCTTCTTCGGAAAGAAGACCTCCTGATCAACCTTTATCCAAATTAACAACCATGCTGGAAATCTCTCCCCAGGGGCCGTCCGGCCTGCCCGGAAAAATCTGCCTGTGCGGCATTGGGGCCGCAGGAACCAAGGTAATGGAGGAAGTGCTGCTGCTGGCTCCCCAGTCAGCTTCCGTTTGCGCCATGAATCTTGATGCCCGCCTATTGAACGCTTCATCCGTTCCATGCAAGATTCATCTGGGCGCCAGGCTTACCAGGGGCCTCGGTTCCGGCGGAGACGCCTCCGTAGGAGCCCAGGCGGCCTGTGAAAGCGAGTCTTCCATTCTCCGTGCGCTGGAAGGCAGCGCGTTGGCCGTCCTTGCCGCCGGGCTGGGAGGGGGAACGGGATCCGGCGTAGCTCCGGAAGCGGCCCGTCTGGCCAAGGAACAGGGGGCTTATGTCGTCAGCGTTGTCATCCGTCCCTTCAGGTTTGAGGGGGAACGGCGCTCTGCCCAGGCGGATGAAGCTTTGGCCCGGCTTGCCCTGTATTCCGACATGGTGCTGCGGTTTGATAATGACGCCATGGAAAGCCTCATAGATCCCGACAAGGGGGTGCTGGAAGCCTTTTCCGTGGTTAATGCTCTTATTGCCCGCGCCGTGCTTATTGTGCCGTCTCTGTTGAATTCTTCCGGAAACCTGCTCCGGGTGGGATTGGACGACCTGCTCAGCGTAGCCGGAACGGGAAAAGGGATTTGCTCCTTTGGCGTGGGTGAAGCGTCTGCGGATGCTTCCGTGGCGGATATATTGAACCAGGTCCGGCATTCCCCGCTTTTTCTGGAAAAACGTTTGGGAGAAGTGGACGATGTCCTGGTTCTGGTGCGCGGCGGAGGTTCCCTGACGCTGCAGCGTCTGGAAGACCTGGTGGATGGTGTGGCGGAAATTCTGGGAAGGGGAGTGCGCCTCCACATCGGCGCTTCCGTGGAGCAGCAGCCGGAAGACCGCCTGTCCCTGACCGTGCTGGGCGCCGTGCCTGTGGCAGAGACCTCTGTTTCCCCGTCTGTTGTGCTTCAGCGGGAAGCGGAGCCGCAGACAGTGCTTGTGCCGGAGGAAAAATCTTTCCTCGGAGAGGGGAAAACCATTATTCAGCCTGCTCCTCCTGCCCCGGTTGACGAACCGGAACGGCATCCGGAGCCGGATCTTCCCGCCCCTGTTGCCGTCTCCAGGAGGGATGAACGTGAATTGGAAGAGGAACTGGTGCCCGTAAGGCCTGTCTCCGATATTCCGGATGAAGGGGAAACGCTCCGGGAGTCCGCGTCTGTTGCGCAAATTTCCGAAACGGAGGCGGAGCCGGAATTGGAGTCAGTCCCGATGCCTGACATCAAGGAGCTGGAGGAAGGATTGCCTCCGGAGGAAGGAGAAGAAGAGCGTGCGGGCCACGGCCTTTTTGCCCGTGTGCGCCCCCTCATTCTTGATGGGGAAGACCTGGATTTGCCTCCCGCACTGCGGAAAAGGAAACCGGATCCGAGCTGATGATGTCCCCCCGCACGTCCAGGGTGTGGTTTTGGGCGCTGACCGCAGCCGCCTTATTGTATACGGCGCTGCTCAGCTGGTGGAGTCCTCTCACTTCCGATACGTACCATCATGCCCTGACGGGCATGGAGCACTGCTTCTCTTTCAGCCTGGTCTGGGAGCGCTGCGTAGCCTCCTACATGACCTGGAATCCCAGAATAGGGGAATACCTGGCCTTTGCCGTAGCGACGGCGGGAAAATGGCTCTTCATGCTGCTCAACCCCTTTGTGCAGGTCGGTCTTGCGCTGATGATGTTTTATCTGGCTTCCGGGCGCAGGGTGGATCCCCGTTCCTGGCCGGACGTGCGTCTGTTCGGATTGGGGCTTCTCCTGCTGTTCACGTGCACGGCCCGGCCCGGCGTCACGATTTACTGGCTCTCCGGAGCCACCAACTATTCCTGGGGCGCCGCCGTCTGGCTGGGCTTTCTGTGTCTGTACCGCGGTTTGCTGGAAGACGCGGAATCCGGGAGAAAGGGAGATTCCGGAAGAAACAATAGCTGGGGAAAGTTTGCCGCTGCGGCTGTTCTGGGATTTCCGGCGGGCATGACCAATGAAAACAATATTCCGGGAACCTGGCTGTTGCTGGGAGCCTTGTTCGTCTTTGTCCGCCTGGTGCGGAAGGAAAAACTTCCCCTGTGGTTTTATGCGGGCCTTGCGTTTCAGGTGGCAGGTTCCCTGTGCATGCTGCTTGCGCCCGGCATTTCCGCCCGGATGCATTCCGCCACTCCCGGCTGCGCGGAACCCCTTTCCGGTTTTTGGAGCAGATGGGAAGCTCTCCCTTCGCTCCTGCTCCGGATGCATGAATACCTGGCTCTTCCGGTGTTGCTGGGCGTGGCGGCTGCCTGGGTTCTTTGGAAAAAATTCCACAGAGACCGGAACTCTTTCCGGGCATGGAAAATTCCCTTTGGAATAGCGGCGGCATATATTCTGGCGTCTTATGCCATGGCTCTTTCTTTCGCCGCCGCCGTCATTCCGGCGGATCATGCCATGTTCTCCGCCACCCTGCTGTTCGGTATCGGCGTGCTGGCCCTTCTTCGTATGTGGTACGGCATCCCCGGTGCCGTGCCCCGTCCGCAGATAACTGTGGCTGTTTTTCTGGCGTTGTCCGGAATATGTGTTTTTTCAACCATACATGATCATCTGCTTCTGTTCGGGCAGCATGAAAAGCGCGTCCGCCTGATTCTGGAGCAGAAAAAGGCCGGTATTCAGGAAATCATTGTTCCTCCCCTCTCTCCTCCCTCCCCGTGGTGTTCTTTCATTTTCTGGGTGGACCTGTCGCAAAACCCGGAAGACTACGTCAACAGAGGCGCGGCGATGTATTATGGCGTGAAGAGCATCAGAATCTTTTAGCAGGCAAAGGATGCGGAATGTTAGAGCTTTTTGCTATGAAATAATGGGAAATGGCAATAAGATATCATCTGCGTCTGATGGCAGTTGTTGTTAACAATATAAGAATCCTTTTAATAGGTTGCGCAGTTTTCCTGTGCGGTCTTTCCTATGCGGACGTGGAGGAAGAGGATTCCGGCGCGTTGAGGATTGAAACGGAAACAGAGGAATATTCCGCTGATATATATTTGGGAAATACTGATGACCGGAAGGCTGACAGGGAAAGAAAGACGATAGGTGTGGGGGAACGGATAACATTGACCCTGACGGGAAAACCGTTGGGAAATGTTGATGAACTGGAATGGAATTTGGTGGAAGATGGAGATAAATACGTAGAAATGCCTGAAGAAACGAAGGGTAAAATATCCATTGTGGTTACTGCGAAAAACGGCTTCAACGTGATGGTTCCGCAACCGTCCTGGCTGTTACCAGTGAGGGGAGAAAAGTAAAGGTGACACTAAATGTGGTTGTTCCGTCGGTAATCAGAGCCGAACACAAAAATGGAGGAATGGCTACGGAAAGGCTTCCTGAGGGGAAAACGTCCGTCATAGGGGCCTCTGCCGTCCTGAAGCTGACGCTGCATCCGACCAGCGTCAGCTTCAAAAATGTCAAGATTATAGAGAGGGACAAGGGCTCGGAGCCTCCCGGTACGGATTTTGATCCCGGTCATTCCAGGAATGGTGCGAATGAAGCGGCGGAGGTTTCAGAAACAAATCAGCTGCAGGATAATGTAATGGCCGGCATTTTTGCCGCAGATGTGGAGCATGCCCGTTTCCCCCAGTCGTGGGACTGGGTATGTTCGTGGAGCATCCATGATGGAGAAGGGGGAGAGGGAACGGAATATCTTGACGGCCGCGAAATCATGGAAGTTCGGTGCCATTTCAGTTTTTCGGAATTTTACAGGCAGGAAATCTGGGGGCCGCAGCGATACCATCTCGTGACGATTTCTAAATTCGGATGCTGTGTGGATCGGGATACCGTAACCTATCGCAACAAATATTACTATCATCATGAATCCGTTCGTTAAAATAATGTTGTTAACCGTCTGTTCCACCGGCATCCTGTGCGGTGAAGGAAAGCCTGCCCTGTTCCGGCTTCCGTTGCCCGACAGCATCTCCGCGTTCAAAACGTCTCCTCAGGAAAAGAAGGAGTTCCTTTCCCTGTTGCATGAAAAAGAGCTGCCGGATTGTTGCCGGGAGGCGCGGAAGAGGCTTGGCGCCTTTAGTTCCAAGGGAGCTGGAGATGTGAACGCAGAAGACGTCAGGGTGTTGTCATGGATTTTTTACGCTGTCTCTTCAATGGATGTATTTCCTCTGAATTATGATGAGAATACTCCGAAGGACGGCTTGTGCGACAACATGGATTATAATCTGAAGGTTAGGGTTGTGGAATGGATGAGCGTTTTATCCCGGGATATATCCGGAATCGTTTCCCGATGCGGCGTAAAGAGAAAGGAGTTGTGCAGAATATGGTCAGAATATGGAGCGGCCGTATTGAAAACATTCAGGACTCAGTATGATCCGGAATTAAAGCGGAAACAGGCCAGGATGAAGGAGGAATATGATAAAATGAGTGCTGCCAGAACATGGGAGTTGGTGCAGGCCAGGAAGCTGAGCTTATTCGGAGGAGGTGATTCCCGCAGCCTCTACTACAATAATAAGTTGTTGGCTAATGAAAAAAGAAACAGTTTATGCAGATTTTTTCTGGAAAAGAGATTGGAACCTGCGTTTGTGGAGATGCTGGTTCGTTTTTATCCGGGGCAGGCTGGTGAAGTGGTTAAGTATCTTAAGAAGGCCGGGTACGCTGATCAGGAAATCGGAGACTTGATTGACCGGACTGTAGGCCGCGATGGAAAAACGGAGTTTTTATATAAGGGCGGCCGGGGGCGCCAGCACGATAGAAAAATCAAGTCCCGTGGCTCCGGGCATATGAAATAACATGGGGGATTGGGAACTTCCCGGAAATTTCATTGTTTCGCCAGGGACGCCAGGGTGCATAGCGGACGGGAGCAGGCAAATTCCGGGATGCCGCGTTATGGAAGAAACAGGGGAAGTTGTATGTTCTAATCCATCGGAATTGCGTAGGAGTTCAATTTGTAGAACTCTCCGCTTTGGGGGCCTTCGTCGGTAATGCCGTTATTGGGGGCGGCGTAGGTGTCCAGGGTCATGGAATCCGGGTAAATGGTCAGGATATAGTAGGCCGTAATGCCGGAGCGGTATTGCAGGGTTTTTACCCGGGATTTTGCCGGCGGCAAAAAGGGAATGGGGAGCACCTTGTTTCCCGCGGGGGCGCAGATCAGGGAGGTAAGGGTGTTTTTCCCGTCCGGGGAGGTAATTATATACAGGTCATGGGCGTGCAGGTGCCCGGTGATGACGAAGCGCACTCCGGCATCCCGGAGATTGCGGTAAAAGATATTTTGCTGTTCCGCCGCGCTGTCATTGTAACGGCCCCACAGGCATTCCCGGAATTGCATGGGCGTCTGCAGGGTGCGGTGGGTGAAAACCAGGCAGTGTCGCGGAACGGTGTTGGCCTTGCTTCTGTTGCGTTTAACCCATGCGCTGAAGTCCACGAGCTGGTCAGGAGTAAGGTCAATATCCATGAAATACAGGGAAGCGTTTTTATGGCGGATACCGTAGTTCAGTTTTCTGGTGGCCAGCCCTTGGACGCCCTGCCTCCGCGTAGGCAGGAAGAGTTCCCGGAATTGTTCCGCCCGGAAAGGAAGGGAGTCATGATTGCCGCGCACGGCATAAAAGGGGATGCCTTTTTCTCTCAGAATGTTGTTGAGTTCCTTGCGTTTGGCGAGTCCCTTGACGGGGGCGCTTCCTTCGATATCCGCCATGTCCCCTACCTGGACGACCATGTCCACGTTGTGTTTCAGGATTTCCCCATAGAGGGTTTTGATGAAGTTGACTGCTACTCCCTCGCTTCCTTCCATGCGCTTGGGGGAGTCGTGCGTATCGCCGATGATCGCGATTTTCCATGGGGCTGTATCTTCCGCCAGTGCCGGCTGAAGCAGGAACATGAGAAATAACGCAAGATATTTCATGGCACTGGATTTTTACAACCTGCCTGCTCTTCCCGCCAGAAAATTATGACTGAGGCGGAAAGATGCCGTCCGGGGCTTTTTCTTTTTCCCGAGGCAGGCGTTGACGTGCTGTCCTGGGGAATTCTGTTCCCCGCTGAAAACGGAAAAGCCGGACATTGGAAATTCAATGTCCGGCTTTGAGGGGGCCTACAGCGCTGGCTGAAATTTATTGCTGGTTGACCTTCAGTATTTTGGCCTGTTCTTCCGTGAGTTCCACGCAGTGCCAGGGGAGGCCGCGCCTGTTGAGCTCGTCCATGAAGGGGTCCGGGTCATTTTGTTCCATATTGAAGACTCCTGCGCCAGTCCATTTGCCCGTAAGGATCATTTCCGCGCCGATCATGGCCGGAACCCCCGTAGTATAGGAAATGGCCTGGGAACCTACTTCTTTAAAGCATTGTTCATGGTCGCAAATGTTGTAAATGTACACAGCCTTGAATTGGCCGTCCTTGATTCCGGTGATGACGTTGCCGATGCAGGTTTTTCCCCTGGTCGTCTTGCCCAGGTCCCCGGGGTCCGGCAGAACGGCCTTGAGGAATTGCAGCGGGATGATTTCAACTCCGTTGTACATGACCGGGTCAATGCGGGTCATGCCCACGTTCTGAAGCACTTCCAGGTGCTTGAGGTAGTTCGGTGAGAAGGACATCCAGAATTGCGCCCGGCGGATGGTGGGGATGTGCTTGACCAGGCTTTCCATTTCTTCATGGTACATGCGGTAGATTTCATAGGTGCCCACTTCCTGCGGGCAGGTGAAACTCTGGTGCATGCTCATGGGGGCGGTTTCCCGGAAGGCTCCGTCTTCCCAATGGCGGCAGGGCGCCGTTACTTCCCGGATGTTGATTTCCGGGTTGAAGTTGGTGGCGAAAGCCTTGCCATGGTTGCCGCCATTGACGTCAATGATGTCCAGCGTATGGATTTCGTCAAAATGATGCTTGAGAGCCCATGCCGTGAATACATTGGTGACGCCGGGGTCAAAGCCGGAACCCAGCAGGGCGAAAAGCCCGGCGTTGCGGAATTGCTCCTGGTACGCCCATTGCCAGGAGTATTCGAATTTGGCTACGTCACGGGGTTCATAGTTGGCGGTATCCAGGTAGTTGACGCCGGTTTCCAGGCAGGCTTCCATCAGGGTGAGATCCTGGTAGGGAAGGGCCACATTGATCAGCAGCTGCGGCTTGATTTCCCGGATGAGGGCTACGGTGGCGGGCACGTCATCCGCATCTACGGAATGGGTAGTGATGCTGACGCCCGTTCTGGAGCGTACGTCCTCCGCAACGGCATCGCATTTGCTTTTCGTGCGGGAGGCCAGATGAATGTTTTGAAAAATATCCGGCAGCTGGGCGCATTTGTTGGCTACCACATGCCCAACGCCGCCTGCTCCAATGATTAAAACCGTGTTCATGATAGGTTCAGTACATAAGTGAAAACAGGCTGAAAGGCAACTCCCGATTTGCTTCAATAATGACACCGTCTTCCCATGGGGCATCAGTTTTTCCGGCATCAGCCGGATGCGGACTTCCCTGCGGAAGACGCACCCTTTTGGAGATTTTCTAAAAATGATTGAACAGGGGATTGACGCGGGCTGTCCGATTTTACAATATCAAATTGTAGATATGATTAGACAAATTCTGCCAGTAGTTGTTGCCGCCTGCGTCGCTCCCTGTTTTGCCGCGGAAGGGTGGATTACCGATATGGATGCCGCCAAAAAACAGGCCGCCGAACAGAAAAAGGATTTAATGATTGAGTTCACCGGTTCCGACTGGTGCCCTCCCTGCATGCAGCTCCGCGCCAACGTATTCAGCAAGCCTGACTTCCAGAAGGAAGCGCAGAAAAATTTCGTTCTGGTGGAGCTGGATTATCCGCGCGGCAAGGAGCAGTCCAAGGAAATGAAAGCCGCCAATGAAAAGCTTGCCCAGCAGTACGGCGTGCGGGGATTCCCGACCGTTGTGTTTGCGGACGCTTCCGGCAAGCCTTTTGGGGGATTTGTCGGGGGGCGTTCCGGGGATGATGTGATGAAAGCCATGCAGGATGCCCTGAAGAACAAGGAAGCGCTGAGCGCCGCGGAAGCGAATGTCGCCAAGGCTGCTACGGATGAAGCGAAGGTTGCCGCTCTGATGGAAGTGCTCAAGCTGGCTCCTCAGGAATATGTGGACAATTTTTATGGTGACGTAAAAGCGGAAATCAAGAAGCTGGACAAGGAGGATAAGTCCGGCCTGAAAGCCGCAGACGCCCATGCTGACCTGCTTAAAAAGGAACAGAAGGACGTTCAGAATTATCTTGCCGGCAAGCTGACGGACAAGACGACGCCTGCGGAAGCCCTTCAGGTGGTTAAGGCGTATCCCGACCGTGACAAGCTTCTGCCGGAGACGCAGCAGCAGTTGCTGATGATGGAGTTCGGGACCTATCTGAATTCCACCGGTGACGTGGACGGCGCCGTTCTGATTCTGGATAAGGTGGCCGAGTTGAAGACGGGAACGGAAGCCGGGATGCAGGCCCCCCGCATCAAGGCCGGCATTCTTGCCAACAAGGATAAGATCAAGGCCCAGATTGACGCCGCCAAAAAGGCGCAGAGCAAATAACTAAAGTTGCTTTTTCTTTTCCCCTGATTTGGGAAAATGGCCCCGCGACGGTTTTCTTCCGTTGCGGGGTTTTTGCTTTCTCTCTGTTTCTCCGGTTACTCAAAAGGGATGATGGAAAGGAGGCATTGTGGCTTATGGGAGGGACGCTGTTCTCTTGTGGAGCGTGTTTTCGGCGTGTTTTGCTGCGGAAATGGTGAAAGGCAGGAGTTGTTGCCGTTTCTTGACGTGAAGCCTTGCGCACGGGAAGGAAACCTGACAGAATCCCGCCATGCGCCTGTTCATGATGTTCTGTGTGATGCTTTTGCTCGCCGGATGCGATACGCGCACGAGCGTGGAACGGGCGCAGGAGGCAGGAGTGCTCATCGTGGGCAATAATGCGGAGCCCCAGAGTTTTGACCCCCACATCGCCACTTCCGTTTCCGATTTCAAGATGATCAATGCCGTTATGGAGGGGCTGCTGCGCGGGGATTCCAGGGATGACGCCGTTTTTCATCCCGCTGTGGCGGAGTCGTGGACGCACAGTCCGGAGGCGGATAAGTGGCGTTTTTCCCTGCGGAAGGACGCCGTGTGGAGCGACGGCGTTCCTGTGACGGCCCATGATTTCGTGTATGCCTATCACCGCCTGCTTCATCCGGGGTTTGGAGGGAGGTACGCGGACATGCTTTATCCGTTGAAGAATGCGGAAGCCTATAACCGGAACAGGCGTAGCCTGCTGCTGTGCGGTCCCGGTTCCCGGCTGGCCGGGAAAGAGGGGCTGGAAGAGATGGTTCTGGCCCGGGTGGATTGGGAGAGGCTGGATGGTATGGGAGCCGGTGAGCTGGAGGCCCTGCGGGATGATCCTTCCCTGATGGAGTGGCCGAATGGGATGCCGGAGGAAGGAGCGCGGAAGATTGCGTCCCGGATGTTGGAGGATGTCCGGGCCGGAAAGCCGGATTTATGGGAGGAAGCCCGCGTGGGCGTGCGCGCCGCGGATGATTATACCCTGGAGATGGAGCTGCGTTCCCCGATGCCCCAGCTTCCGCTGCTGTTGCTTCACTGCACCTGGTTTCCGGTTCCCCGCCATGCCGTGGAAGCCCGCGGCGGCATGCTGGACAGGACGGGGAAATGGACGCGGCCCGGAGCGGCCGTAGGGAACGGGCCTTTTCTCATGGCGGAGCACCGTTTCAATGATTATGTGGAGGTGCGCCGCAATCCCCGGTACCGGAACGCTTCCGCCGTCCGGCTGAATGGAGTCCGTTTTCTTCCCACCGTGAACGGCTTTACGGAAACCCGCATGTTTTTCAACGGCAAGCTTCATGTCACCAACAACGTGCCTCCGGAGATGACGGCTTACGCCCGGGAGCGCGGCGGCGATGATTTTTGCCAGGATGATTATTACGTGACTATTTTTTACCGTTTGAATACGTCGCGTGCGCCTCTGAATGACGCCCGGGTCAGGCGGGCCCTTTCCCTGGCGGTAGACCGGGAGGCCCTGGTGCGGGATGTGGTGTGCGGCGGCGGCCAGCCGTGCTTCGGCTTTACGCCGGACGGCGCCGGATACAAGACGCCGCATGGGGTGGAGTTCAATCCGGAGAAAGCGCGTTCCCTGCTGGCCCAGGCTGGTTTTCCCGGCGGGAAGGGTTTTCCCCGGCTGGAGCTGATGACTACATCCCGCGAAGTTCAGAAGACGATGGCGGAAGCCATCCAGGGCATGTGGAAAAAGCATCTGGGGATTCATGTGGATATCCGTTCCTGTGAGTGGACGGCCTACAAGTTCGCGCAGAATTCCATGCAGTATGATTTTAGTTCCTCCTCATGGTCCGGGGATTATCTGGATCCTTCCAGTTTTCTGGATTTGTGGGGTTCCGCCTCCGGGAACAATAATACGGGCTGGTTTCATCCGGAGTATGAACGCCTGCTGGCGGAGAGCCGCGCCACGGGAGACCAGGAGAAGCGCATGGCCCTGCTGGCCCGTGCGGAAGCGCTGATGCTTTCCGAATCCCCGGTGATTCCCCTGTATTGGGCCAAACGGTCCTATTTGAAGAGGCCGGAAGTGCGGGGATGGCATCCCCTGCTTCTGGACAACCATTTGTTTGAGGATATCAGCCTGGACGACGCCCGGGAACATGGGAAGGAGGCCGCGCCTTGACCAGGATGATTCTGAAACGCCTGGGGCAGGGGCTTCTGGTCCTGCTGGTGCTGGAAACTGTGACGTTTTTCCTGATACGCCTGTTGCCGGGGCACCCCTTCATGGGAGAAAAGAAACTTCCGGAGCATGTCCTCCAGCAGCTCCAGGCCAGTTACGGGCTGGATCAGGCTCCCCTGATCCAGTACGGGCGTTACTGGTGGAACATGCTGGTTCATGGCGACCTGGGACCGTCTTTGGTGAAGGAAGGCGTCAGCGTGGCGGATATGATCGGCCAGTCATTCCCTGTTTCCCTCCAACTTGGAGTCATAGGCATGGCTATTTCCATTCTGGCGGGGGTTCCCGCCGGAATTGTGGCGGCACTGTACAAGAACCGGTGGATGGACTGGTGGGTGATGCTGGTTTCCATGGCCGGCATCTGCATTCCCGCCTTTGTCGTGGCTCCGGTGCTGGGCGTAGCTCTGGGCATGCATGTGCCCGGCTTGAGCGTGGCCGGATGGGATTCTCCCGGTTGCGTGGTGCTTCCGGCGCTGACGCTGGGGCTGGTGAATGCCGCGTATCTGGCGCGCCTGACGCGCGGCGGCATGCTTGAAGTGCTGGGGCAGGATTTCATCCGGACGGCTCGAGCCAAGGGGGCAGGGCCTTTCCGTACGGTTTGGAAGCACGCTTTGCGAGGCGGCCTGATTCCGGCCCTTTCCTATCTGGGGCCTGCTTTTGCCGCCATGATTACCGGTTCTTTTGTGGTGGAGACCTGTTTCCATGTTCCCGGCATGGGCCAACATTTCGTGAACGCAACCACGGACCGGGATTATTTCCTCATCCAGGGGCTTGTCCTGTTTTACGGCATTCTGATCGTCGCAGCCAACCTGGGTGTAGACCTGGTGCAAATGGCCGTCAACCCGAGATTGAGAAAGGAATCATGAGAAAAAGAGGATGGAACAGGACGGAGGAACAGGGTTCCTCCCTGTGGAAGGACGCTTTTCTGCGTCTTTCCCGCAACCGGGCAGCCATGTTTTCCCTGCTGGCGCTGGCGCTGATTGCGGCGGCCTGTTTTCTGGGGCCCCTGCTGCCGTGGCTGCCTCATCCTAATGTGCAGGATTTGTCCCGGATTGCGGAAAGCCCTTCCTGGGACCATTGGTTCGGCACGGACCAGCTTGGGAGGGACCTGCTGGCGCGTGTCCTGTACGGCGGCCGCATTTCCCTGCTGGTGGGCGTGGTCGCCACGGGCGTTTCCCTGGTGATTGGCGTGGCGTACGGACTGGTTTCCGGTTATGCCGGAGGCAGGCTGGATGCCCTGATGATGCGCCTGGTGGATGTGCTTTTTGCCCTGCCGTTCATTGTGCTGGTGATTATTTTTTCCCTGTCCGTGGAGGAGCCGGCCCGGAGGCTGACGCAGTGGGTTTCCGGCATGACGGGCTGGTCTGTGGAAATGGTGAGCCCCATGACCGGGCTGATTCCCCTGTTCATCGCCATCGGCGCTTTGGGCTGGCTGACGCTGGCGCGCATTGTCCGGACGCAGACGATGGAGCTGAAAGGGCAGGAGTTTGTGGAAGCCGCCCGCTCCCTGGGCATCGGTCACATGAAGATTCTGTTCCGCCATATTGCTCCGAATTTGTTCGGGGCCGTCATCGTGTACACGACTCTGGCCGTTCCCGGCATCATGTTGCTGGAAGCCGTCCTGTCCTTTCTGGGGCTGGGCGTGAAGGCTCCCAATTCTTCATGGGGAACGCTGATCAAGGAAGGGGCGGACCGCATGGAGGTAAGTCCGGAATTGCTTTTGTTCCCGGCGCTCCTGTTTTCGGCTACCCTGCTGGCGCTGAATTTCCTGGGGGACGGACTGCGGGACGCCCTGGATCCCAAGTCCTCCAAGGACTGATGTTTTTAAGTAAAAATCATGAAGATTGCGTTAACGATTTCCATGCTGGTGGTCTCCAACGTTTTTATGACGTGGGCGTGGTACGGCCATCTGAAGAAGGGTTCCGGGGCGGATGGCAAGCCCCTGCTGATGATTATCCTGATGAGCTGGGGATTGGCGTTTTTTGAATATTGCTTCATGATTCCCGCCAACCGCCTGGGCAGTGCGGGCGGGCTTAACGTGGCCCAGCTCAAGATTATTCAGGAGGTGATTACCCTGTGCGTGTTTATTCCTTTCGCCCTGTTCTACATCGGAGAAAAATGGAAGTGGGATTACCTGTGGGCGTTTTTATGTGTATTGGGAGCCGTTTTCTTCGTCAACAGGGAGCGTTTGTTCGGGTGACAGACTTTTTCCGTTCGCATTCCTCCCTCCGGACTGTCTTACCCTGAAGAAAGATGAAGATGAACATAATTCCTGTTTTTGCCGCAGCAGCCTCAATCGTTCTGGCCGCAGGCTGCCATCATCGCCACCATGATCGTGATTATTACCGTTCCGGGCCGCCGCGCCATGATCATTATCATCATGACCGTGACGGCTGGGAGCAAAGGCGGACAAAGCCGGTCCCCAAGCCGCGCCCGCATTACATAACCGCCAATCATGCTTCCTATCCCCGCCTGTACCAGCTCCTGTAGATTCGCGGGGACATTTCTCTGCATCCGGAAGGGAGCAGGGCAGGTCCGTGACATGGAACAGGAGGAAGGGCCATGCGGGGAAAATGCCAGCACCGGCGTGCCGTTTATTCCGCTTTTCGGAATGGATTCCGTGCCTGTTCCCTCACGTCGGGACCGGTGGCGGGGGACTCTTGGCCGCGTTCGATGAGCCGCGCACAGGATATAGGCTTGAAAAGGCGCGGTGCCCCCGGCACTCTATGCGCCAGATCAATGACTATAGATGAGCAATTAGACATATTGATGGGCGGTACCGCCGTCGTGATCAGCCGCGAAGAGCTGAAGGAGCGTCTCAAGCTGGGCCGCCCCCTGCGCGTGAAGCTGGGCGTGGACCCTACTGCGCCGGACATCCACCTGGGCCATACCGTGGCTATTGAGAAATTGCGCCAGTTCCAGGAACTTGGCCACCAGGCTGTTTTGCTCATCGGGGATTTCACCGCCACGATTGGCGACCCTTCCGGCCGTTCCGTGACCCGCCCCCCCCTTTCCCGTGAACAGGTGCTGGAGAATGCGGAGACATATACCAAGCAGGCATTCAAGATTTTGGACCGAGACAAGACGGAGATCGTGTATAATGGGGACTGGTTCCGCAAGATGACGTATGAGGAGGTGCTGAAGCTTAATTCCCGCGTGACCATGCAGCAGATGCTGGCCCGGGAGGATTTCAAGGCCCGTGTGGAGGGAGGTAAAGAGGTGCGCCTACATGAGATGCAGTATCCGATTATGCAGGGCTGGGATTCCGTGGAAATCCGTGCGGACGTGGAGCTGGGCGGGACGGACCAGCTTTTCAACATCCTGGTGGGCCGCGACCTTCAGAAGGAGGAAGGCATGCTGCCGCAGATCGCCATGACGATGCCTCTTCTGGAAGGTCTGGACGGCGTGCGGAAGATGTCCAAGTCCTACGGGAATTACGTGGGCGTGGATGAGGCTCCGGAGATGATGTTCGGCAAGATGATGAGCGCCAGCGACGAACTGATGGACCGCTATTACCTGGTGCTGCTGGGTGAGAAGCGGGACATGGGATTGCATCCGATGGAAGCCAAAAAGCTCCTGGCCTGGAAAATCACGGCCCGCTATCATGATTCCGCCGCTGCGGATGCCGCGCGTTCTGACTGGGAAACCCGTTTTTCCAAGAGGGATTTGGCCGCCGCGGATTTGCCGGAAGTGGAGATTGCCTCCCTGCCTGCCGGCATGAATGCCCTGGCTCTGGTTTCCTTCCTGTTTGAGAATGTTTTCCAGGTGAAAAAATCCAATGGCGTTCTCCGCAAGGAGCATTTCACGCCCGGCGCCATCCAGTTGAATGATGTGAAAATGACAGACCCCTCCGCCGTTTTGGAACTGGCTCCGGGCAACGTCCTGCGCCTGAGCAAGAAGCATGCTGTGCGTTTCAAATAGAACGCCGGAGGCGGTATTTACCTTTTTTCCTTTTCCATGCCGGGATTCCTTGCCAAATTGGATCGCTTCACCATCGGCCTCATCGTCAGTGTGGGCGCGGGAATTCTGGTTCCCTGTTCCGGAGTATGGGATACAGTGTTCAGCCGCCTGAGCGATGCAGCCATCGTTCTGCTTTTTTTCCTGTACGGGGCCAAGCTTTCCCGCCGTTCCGTATGGGAAGGGGTGATGCACTGGCGCCTTCAGGGGCTGGTGGCTGCGAGCACCTTTGTTATTTTCCCCCTGCTGGGCATGGTCAGCATGCCCTTGTGGAATAGTGTGCTGGGGCCGGATTTGTGCATGGGAATGCTGTATGTGTGCATGCTGCCTTCCACCGTGCAGTCCAGCATAGCGTTCACTTCCATGGCGGGCGGCAATGTGGCCGCTGCCATTTGCTCTGCTTCCGTTTCCAGCCTGCTGGGGGTGTTCCTCACCCCCTTGCTGGTGGGGCTGGTGTGGTCCCGCGGAGGGGAAGGGGGCGTGGATTTTTCCACTTTCCTGAACATCTGCTATATTATTCTGGTGCCTTTTGTGGCCGGCCAGTTCGCCCAGCGCTGGATTGGCAAATGGGTAGTCACGCACCGGAACCTCACTTCCTGGACAGACCACAGCACCATCTGGCTGGTTATTTACACGGCATTCAGCCATGCGATGATTAACGGCGTATGGAAAAATCTGCCCTGGCTTTCCCTGGTGGAGGTGCTGGCTTTTTGCGGCCTTCTGCTGGCCGCGGCCCTGTGGCTGACGGCTTTCCTTTCACGCAGGCTCCGTTTTTCCCGAGAGGACCGTATTGCGATTATTTTCTGCGGCTCCAAAAAGAGCCTGGCTACCGGCATTCCGATGATGAACGTGATTTTTGCCGGAGCCCCCATCGGGCTGCTGGTGATTCCCATCATGGTGTTCCACCAGCTCCAGTTGATGGTTTGCTCCTTCCTGGCCCGAAAGTGGGCGAAGGACGTGGGAAAGGGAGAACAACTTTAAGAGGGCCTCTGTTTGCCCGCCCTCTCAATGTCCGGTCAGGCGCAGGACGCCGTCGTATTGCATGTCCCGGCCCGGAACAATGATGTGGCTGCCGCGGGAGGGAATTTTTGCAGTAACGGGTTTGTTGCGGAACTGGGTCAAAAACCGCTGGAAGGATTCCATATCTTCCGGGATGATTGTTACTTCCGTATAGGCGGGGTTGGTGGGCGCATGCGTGATTTCCACCCGGAAGGAGCCTGCGATGTTGCCGTCCGGCGCATAGAATTCCAGTGATTCTTCCGTAGAGGCGGGATGCATGAAGAACAGGAAAAACATGATGCCCAGGGCCGCCAGGGTGACGACAGTCAACGGAATATTTTTTCTGAGGGGACTGATATGCATACTTTCTTTTCCTTCCTTCCCTAAGATTATGGGTTTTGCCGGAGCGTGTCAACCCCTCCGGGGGACAGGCTGCGGAGGATTCCTTTCCCATATTCTTTTCAAGGAACAGGTTCCGGAAGAGAGGGGGATGGAAAAAGGGTTGCGTCTGCGGGACAATGTGATAGCTTGTGCGGGCAAAGGGAACCCTATGACCGTACCTGTAAAGATACTGTCCGTATTGGCGGGGCTGAGCCTGGCTGGAAGCGCCCGGGCGCGTATTTGGACGAATGACCGGGGCGCTACCGTCGTAGCCGTGCTGGTGGCCGTCCGTGATGCGGAGGTGGATTTGAAGCTTCAGGACGGGCGCGTGGTGGTTGTTCCCCGGAATATTTTTTCCGGAGCCGATCAGGAATATATTCTGGAATGGGCAAAGTCTGACGGGACGCTTCCGGATACGGATGCAGGGGCGGAGAACCCTCCTGCGCAGGGAGATTCCGGCAGCCGATACGTTCCTCTGGAGCCGAATTGGGATGTTCCCTGGCCGGAGAGGGTGGCCGTTCCCGGTTTCCTGCTGGTGAAAACCGTACAGGAGACGGAGGAATTGAGCGTGTATGAAACGGATCATTTCATTATAGAGTCTCCCGGAAAGCTGCCGGAAGCGGAGCGTATGGCCCTGGCCCGGCGCTTTGAAACCGTTCTGTCTGCCCTGGCGTCTGTTCCGTTGAATCTGGCGGTGGCCCGCCGGCCTTCCCGCAAGTATCTGGTGAGGGTATGTTTCCAGGAAGAGGATTTCAACAGGGCTCCGGGCCTGCGGAACGGGCATCTCAAGTTTTCCCCTACCAGTTTCACGGCTCTGCTGTTGCGGAATAAGAAGGGAAAGCTGCTGAAGCCGGAACTGGATCCGCGCTTTGCCGTCACGCACTGGGCGGCGCAGTCCATGGATTGGGAGCACTGGCTGGTGGACGGCTTTTCCGCGTACATGGCTTTTCTTCCCATGGAGAAGGAAGCGCCTGTATTCCGGAAGATTCCGGAAAGGCTGGCCGCAATGGTTCCGCGCGCCGTCCGCACGGGCAGAGAAACTCTGCCGGCCCTGGCGGACATGCTGTCCAGGGATTCAGCACATTCCGCCGCGGAGCATGGCGTTTCCTCCAGGGGAGGAACGCTTCAGTATTGGGCCGATTTGTTGTGGATGGTTTACTGGAGCCACCTGGAAGGGAACGGAAAGGCGGAGCGCCTCAGAAGCTATTTGAGGGTTCGTGATGCGGAGGGCGGCGGGAAGGCGCGTGCTGTTTTGCTGGATGGGAAGACTCCGGAGGATGTACAGGGGGAAATGGCCGCGGCCTGGAAAAAAATGGGATTGAGGCTGAGATTTTCTCAGCCGGCTTCTGCTGCCGCGGACGGGAAGTCCGCGGAAAAATAACGGGAAGGGAGGGAAGAAAAACTCCTGCCGGGGAGGTGTGGGAAACCTGCGTCTCAAATGGTGCCGTTGAGTTTTCTCCCTATCCAGAACAGGGTAAGCAGAAGGATGAGGATGGAGAGCGTATACGGGCTGCACCAGAGCAGGATGCGCGTTTCCATGGGCGGCGGCACCGGGAGATCCCTGATTTCCTTAATGAGCCGCTGTATTTCCTCAGCTTTTACCATGCGCCCGCGTGTGATGGAGGCCATTTCCTCCATGAGCGCGGTATTGACGGGGCTGCCGATTTTTTCCAGCGTTTCACTCATGGTGATGATGGGAAGCGTAACGGATTTATCCGGTTCCGCAGAGGATGAAGCTGTGAGCTTCCAGGTGCCGGGACGGTTGATTTTGACGGAGGCGGTAAAGGAGCCCCATGTATGGTTCATCGTGTCCATTTGCACGCGGCTGGAGCTTCCTTCCGGAGTTGTAATGTCCAGAAAAACCTCTCCATTCTGGAGAGGGGCCCCCAGTTTGTCGGAGACCATGGCGGTGACGGTCAGCGTGTCTCCCGGCCGGGGCCGTTCCGGGGTGGGAATCAGACGGATTCTTTCTCCTGCGGCCATGTTGCGCTGGTAACTCATCCAGCGGGCCACCTGGCTCCAGAAACGGTAATGGTATTTATCTTCTACTCCGCGCCTCCATCGCCAGGCGGAATCCGTTCCCATGAAGAGGACTTTCCCGTTGCCGCAGGACTGGGTGACAATAAGGGGAATGCGGCCATAGGCATTCTTATCCGCCGCATGCACGGCCAGGACAGTGCTTCCCGCTTTGGTCCGTTCCACGGGGGCGTACCAGTTGAAGCCCGGCAGATTGCGCCATACTTCTTCGTTTTCGCCCTCCGTATCCGCCAGCATGGTAAGCAGGGAGCCGCGGCCTTCCGGCGTCAGGATAAGGGGTGATGGGGAAGGTTGGGTTGTCCCCTCCGGTTTGGTGTTGAGAAATGTAACGGGCATCAGGTCCCCCAGTTCCGATTTCAGGAGTTCCATTTGCCTGCCCTGGTAGCCGGGGAGGAAGACGATGCCGCTGGCCTGGTTTTTTACCATGCCTTTGAGCAGGGAGGCCTGTTCTTCCGTCAGCCCTTTGGAGCCCAGCCCCACATCGCCGATGAAGATGACGTCATACCGGGCCAGGTCTTCCATTCTGTCCGGGAATTTGACCAGGTATCCGGGGCCTTCCCCCATTTCTTCCAGTTCCGGATGAAAGAGCAGGGTGTGCACGTTCACGCCGGGATCCCGGTACAGGGCGTTCCGGATGAAGCGGTATTCCCAGCGCGGCAGTGTATCGATGACCAGTGCTTTGATGGATTCCCTCCTGCCGGAGATGCTGAAGGAAGAGGCGTTATTATTGTGCATCCGTTCCTGGGGCTGGGCGGGGAGTTTGAGTTCCAGCGTTTCCGCCCCTTCTTTTTCTATTTTCCACAGAACGGCGTCGGATACCTCTCCCTGGGCCGGAATGGTGACCGTGCGGGTGACGGTTTTCCCTGTGTCCCTGGAAATCATGGTGAGCGTGGCGCGCGTTTCCTTGCCCAGCGTGCTTTTAATGGTAAAGGGTATTTGCACCGTTTCCCCGATGATGCCGTAAGTGGGGGCTTTCACGTCCTGAAGGGCCAGGTCCGGGAGGGGATACGGGCTGCCTGCGGAAATGATGAACAGGGGGATTCCCCTGGTGCGCATGCGCTGGGCCTGCGTCAGCACGGAGGATGAGGCGTTGTGGCTGCCGTCCGTGAACATGATGACCGCCCGGAGGTTGTCGGAGGATTGCATGGCATCCTCCAGCGGTTTGGCCAGGTCTGTGCCGGCCATGGCATAATCCGGAGAGTCCGGCGCAGGTGGCGCGCCGAAGGAGGCGTATTCCACTACATGCGTGTCTTTGAGGGATTCCGTACTGTTGCCCTTGAGCAGTTCCTGCACGTAGGCCGTGCGTGTGACGACATGCTGGGGGGAGATTTCCACATCCTGCGTTTCCATGGAGCCGGAGCGGTCCTCCAGAATGGAAACCTTGGGTTTTTCCTGCGGGGAGGAGGTGATGAGCCATTCCGGCTGGAAGAGCAGGAAGCAGATGAAGCCAAGGATTGCCAGGCGAAGAATTTCCAGTTTGAATGTCAGCGGCCGGCGGTTGCGCTTGCAGGCGATATAGCTCATCCAGATGCCGGCCGCCATAACCAGGACGGTCAGGATGACGCTTGACGCAGTAGGTTGAAGGCTCAGGTTCATGGACGGGTGGTGGGGGAGGGGAGTTTGGCCGTCTGGCCGGGCAGGCACAGGAGGGCTTCCATCAGCAGGCAGTCGAGGGCGAAGAACAGGAAGAGCTTCCATGCTTCCTGCACCAGGGTGGGGGCTTCCTCTGCACTCTGCATGGAACTGATGGAAGCTTCCGGCAGAAGGAGGTGGAGTTTTTCATCCGTAATCTGGTCAGGCATGTCTTCCGGCCAGGGACGGTTCACGGCGTAGGTCTGTCCTCCCAGTCGGTACACGCCCGCCGTATCAGCCGGAGAACCGGAGGGGTGGCTTCCCTGGGCATTATCCAGGCGCACGGGGGTATCCGTGGCGGATTGCGGCAGGGAGGCGTCATTCACCCGTAGGGAAATGGAGGTGGAAAAGCGTTCCGCCCCCCGGTCCGCCATACGCTGGAGCAGGGGGAGCAGCAGGTGGCCGTCCGCCAGGTTGGACCAGGAATATCTGGGCAGCGTTCCCAGGAACAGAGCGGACCCCGTTCCGGCCCTGACCTGGGCCAGGGCACAGGAACCGTCATCCCAGGAGGCCAGAGTGCGGTATTTGCCCAGCAGGGGTTTCCTGCGCACGGCGCGGAGACGGTTGGCGGGGATGGGTGTCTGATCGGAACCGTCGCGGAGGAATCCCCTTTGCCGGTCCCACGTTTCCAGACGGTAGTATTGTTCGGACGGAGCCGTCTCCGTTGCGCCCCAGGAAACGCCCAGGAAGGAATGCCGTGTTCCGTGTTCCGTGTCGTCAGGCAGGAAAAGGGCTATTCCTCCTTCTTCAATGTATGTCTGGAGTTTTTTCCCCATTTCCGCGCGCGGTGGCGGCCCGTACCAAACGACCATGGACTGGGAGGCCAGATTAGCCTGAGCTTCCCGCGTATTGCCGGGCATCGTGGCTTTCCTGCTGGCCAGGCCGGGAGGGGCGGACATCAGGGAAAGGGTTTTCCCCACTTCTCCCGAAGGACCGAAAATCAGGATGTTGGCGAGAGGCCTGGGGGCGAAGGTGAAGAAGGAAATGTCATCCCTGATGAAGTCGTCATGAGGAAGCGCAACGAAGCCGAAGCCGGATTCCTTGCCCTGCGGCAGGGGGATTTCTTTCCGGATGGAGGTGTTTTCCCCTGCCAGTTGCAGCGTGGCAGCGGTGGAGGCGTTATCCACGGAAAGCTGCACCGGCACGTCCTCCGGCTGGTTGGGATTGAACCCCTGCCGCAGCACTTCCATATCCAGCACCAGTTTCCCGTTATTTACCTGAGCCTGCCGGACTCTGATGCCGCGGTTGCTTTCCGGCCTGTCGCGGAGGGCCATGATGCGGATGGAAGGGGGCAGGGGAAGGGCGGCCAGCCTCTGGCGCACACCGGGCCAGAGAGGGGAGTCTGGCTTCCAGGAAGAGGCCTGCATGTCCGAGGCAATCCAGATTTCCGTCTTTCCTGCGCCGGATTCTTCCAGGTACGGGATGGCTTTTTGCAGAAGTGCCGGAATATCTGCGCCTCCATCCGTTGTCTTGCTTACAGTCAGGTCCGCCAGGGCTTCCGGAGCGGGAATCTGGGTAACGGTTCCAGTGGCGGAATCAAGCAGGGAAAGGCGGCAGTGGCCGAGCTGCGCGAAAGTGGATTCCACCAGAGGGGGGATGGCATCCCGAAGGGAGCTGGTTTTGTCCGGATGGGCATCCATGGAGGCGGAACGATCCAGAACCAGCAGGACTTCATTCAATCCGGAGCTTCCCCAGCCGAAGAAGCTTCCGAGCAGGGGCCGCGCAAAGGCCGTTACCAGTGCCGCCACGGCCATCACGCGCAGCGCCAGAATCAGATAGTGCAGCAGTTTTTTCGTTCCACGTGTTTCCCTGGCCGCACGGAGAAGGAATTCCATGGCCGCCCAGGGGACGGAACGGTGCCGCCACCGGTTGACCAGGTGGATGATGATGGGAACGGAGGCTGCAAAGAGAGCCCACAGCAGCCAGGGAGAGTTGAAGGACATGGCGGGACAGGGATAATTGGAGGGTCAGAGCTGCCTGGTCAGGTGGAGGGCGGTCCGGGCAGCAGTTGCCGGAGGATATGAAGGGTCATTTCTCCGGTTTGCTGGAAGGATTTTTCGCCCAGAATGCCGATGTTATCCTTGGAGGTGTGCCACCAGTTGCCGTCCTGGAAGTCGTCAATCAGGTTCAGCGTGTCCACGCCGCGCTCCATGAAAGGAACGTGGTCATCCAGGATGGCATAGCCGGATACTCCCCATTCTTCCGGGGAATAACCCAGTTCACGGATAGCGCGGGAATAAACCCGGTACATGGATTGGGGCGTCATGGCCGGGATGCGTATCTTTTTACCCTGCCGCCCCACCATGTCCAGATTGATTATCCATTTGGGGAGCGGTTGTTGCATGGAGGATGCGTAATGCCTGGAGCCGTACAGGCCGTCGTCGCTGTCCATATGTTCCGCAAAACTTTCTTCCCCGTCAAAAAACACAAGCTCCAAATTTCTGGCGCGTGCGGGGTCTCCGGACAGAATGCGGGCTGTCTCCAGAATGGCCGCAGCTCCCGATGCTCCGTCATTGGCTCCGGTGAATCCGTCAATGCCCCGCTTGGTGTCAATATGGCAGGTCAGCAGGCCTCGAACCGGATCCAGGAAATTTGGAGCCTTGCCAAAACGAGCCCTCAGGTTGACGAAACGGACGGGGCCCTGGGGCGTTTCCTTTTCAAAATCCTGTTCCCGGCAGGTCCAGCCGTATTTGGTCAGTTCCTCCTTCAGGTAGTCCATCTGCCTGCGGTAACCGGGAGTGCCTGAAGCGCGGTTCCCCATTTCCGTTATCCGCGCGGCGTGGAACAGAGCGTTTCCTCCATTGAAACAGTCCGTCTGCCGGATTTGCGCGGGAACGGTTTCCACACCGGGCAGGGGCGTTTCCACGGGGTTTTCGCACTGCATCAGCAGGGCCGTGAACAGGAGAAGTCCGATGCGGGGCGTCATGGAAAAGGGGGGAGGAAGTTTACTTGGAATCGGGCCATTCATCCTGGCCCAGAAGCTCAAGGATGCGGATGAATTCCGCTTTGCTGGAGAAGGTGATTTCGATGGAGCCCCGGCTTCCCTGGCCGGAGATGTTCACCGGAGTTCCGAATTGTTTGGCGAGGATGCCGGAAATTTTCTTGTACTGAGGGGAGGACGGCTTTTTAGCGGGAGCCGGATCCGGCGGGTTGAGCATCTTCTGAATGGCCTTTTCCGTCTGGCGGACGGTGTAGCCCTTGTTGACGATGTCGCGCCCGAGCTGGATTTGCTGGTCCTTGTTTTTGAGGGAGAGAAGTACCTTGGCATGCCCTACGCTGATAAAGGTATTGCCCAGCATGTCCTGAACCGGCTGCGGCAGGTCGAGCAGCCGCATGCTGTTGGCTACGGCGGCGCGGGATTTGCCTACGCGCTTGGCGATGTCTCCCTGTTTCATGCGGAACTCCGTTTTCAGGCGCATATAGCCGGCGGCTTCTTCCAGCGGGCTGAGGTTTTCCCGCTGGAGGTTTTCAATCAGGGCCAATTCCAGCACGTCCTTGTCGGAAGCTTCCCGGATGATGGCGGGCACGGTGGACAGCCCCAGGATGCCGGAGGCTCTCCAGCGCCTTTCCCCGGCAATCAGTTCATATTTGCCGTTTTGCGTTTCACGGACGATTAAAGGCTGGATGATGCCGTGTTCCTTGATGGAATCTACAAGTTCCGCCAGTTGTTCCGGCGTGAAAATGGCGCGCGGCTGCAGGGAGCTGGGAATAATGGCGGCATGGGATAGCTGATGCACAACGTCTCCCGCCTGGGGAGCCGCCAAGGATTCACGAGACAAATTTTGATTGATAAGGGCGTCAAAGCCTTTCCCCAGAGCCGGTTTTGCCATAGCAGGGAAGAGACTAGCATGAACCGGTTCCGTTTTCAACAGGGTATTTGTTATCCGCGGCGGAAATTCCGGCGTTTGTCTCTGGCGGAATATTCCTTGTTCCCGGACGTATCAGGCGTGTTGCTCCCGCCCCAAGGGCAGGGCAAGGATGTCTGTGTCCGGGAGCGGTCTGATGTCACCGCCGGTTCCATGCCGGCAAAGGCCGTTTCCGGGCAATGAACAAAAAAAGAACAAAATGAATAGCAATAAACAGTCCTGCCGCAGCGCCAGTTTTCCCCGCGGAACCGTTGCGGCACAACATGCGCGAGAATTCCTGAAACCACTCACCCCCTCTCTCAAATGGACTTCAATTTGACAGAAGAACAAAAGAAAGCGGCTCTGGAGGCAGGAAAACAGGGCATGAAAAACGCTTATGAAAAAAGCGGAACACGACCCGGATTGACCTGGTGGGAACGTCTCTTGTGGGTGGTTCTGGCCGGAGCGGCTTATGCGGCGTCCTCCCTCCTCTCCGGCTGCGGGCATACCGTAGACGTGACTGCAGAGCGGGCGGAGATATGCAGGGACGATTCCTGCCTGGTGCTGGAACCGGGGCATTTGTCCTACTCCCAGAAACAGCCGAAAACGGAGATGCCTCCGGTTATCCGGAAAATCCGGCAGGGTAAATGACTGGGCGCCGTCCGATCTTTTGCCCCGGCGGTTTCAGGAAAAACGGCTCTTCAGGAGCCGTTCCGATGGGGATTGTCCGGTGAGCCAGCGGTTGGGGCGGCATAAGAAAAAACTGGGTATGAACGCTTTATCTGCCGCCTTTTCCTATTATCTGGCTGCAGGCCGGAGGGTGGAAGAAATGGAGGAAGACGGCCGCCTCCAGGATGTCTATATCCGTACTCCGGAGCTTGTCCTGATGGCGCGCAGGGTGGATTCCGCCGCACCTTTCGGAAAGGTTGTCGATGTCCGCTTCCGTTTTGAGCCGGGACGGTGTGATGCCTGGCATCTCCATTTTCTGGCGGGAGATGTACGGGAATTGCTGGCTTATAAACGGGAGATTCTTTCCCTGCCCTGGATTCTGACCCAGCATGGCAAGCGGGGGGACGGGAGATTGGTAAAATTACCTGCTTCCCGGTTTTGCCGTCTGCTGGGAGCATTTGTGGGGGACGAAGCGTTTTCCTGATCCTGTTAATGAAAGAGCTTCCGTGCGGATGTTTGCACGGAGGCTCTTTCATGGCATCCGGCGCATGGAAACAGGTTGCTGCAACGATGGTTAAATTTTCCTGTACTCCTTTTCCGGGAGTTTTTTGCAGGAACTTCCCTAAATCAGGGATTGTGCGAACCGGTATGCCTCATTGCTGCGGTTCAGCCATCCTTTGCCGAACACGGGGAACTGTTTGCAAGAATGGTAAAATGATTTGCGCCGTTCGTTCAGAGTGGAGAGAAATTCGGACTCTCCCGTTTGGGCGAGAACGGTTTGCAACATCTGCCGGGTTTGTTTTCCCGGGATGCCGTCCACCACAAGCCCGGCGCCGTGAATGTTCAGCGCGCGCTGCAAAATCTTCCCGGTATTCCTGCTCCCGGAATTGAAAAAATGGTCGCGCAGGATGAATTCAACGCCAGGATAAGCGTCGGAACCCAGCCAGGAACGCACGGCGGCGGTATTATCCAGGACATACTGGAGACAACCTTCCCAGGCCTCTTCACGTCTTCCGGCATCCAGCAGGGCCTTCAATCTGTTAAACACGGTCGGTTCAATACCGTCGCAAATGCCGCAAATCTCCCACTTGCCGCCCTTGTCGGCGGCAGGAAGGCGAGAAACGCGCAGGGAATCCGGCCCGGTAACGCGGCTGTCTTCAAACCGGAGGATAGCCGCGGCCATCTTTTTTTCTGTAGTATCCATTGGCTTGAATCATGGTTCCCTTGGTCGAAATGGCAATGGAGGCGTATTCAAGGGGGGAAACGGCTTGCTGAGGCGGCGTTATCGCCAACGGAACCTTCTTCCCGCTCCGGGAATGGCCCTTCGCTGCCGGAAGTTGACGGGGATGCCTGTGGGTGGAATGGCCTCTTGCCAGATGTTGCGTCCCGCTTTGCTTCCTGCGGCTGCCGCATTCCGCCGGAGATATGAATGGATGATGAATGTTCAAAAGCGGCACGCCGGAAATTCATGGGAACGAGTAATGGCGCACGCCTCATAAAAGCAACCCGCTCAAGGATTGACCTTGAGCGGGTTATGATGGAGCCGCTTGTCAGATTTGAACTGACGACCGTCCGCTTACAAGGCGGGTGCTCTACCACTGAGCTAAAGCGGCATGGTAATGAGGTGGTCCATATCTACAGAAGATGGCCCGTTGTGGCAAGCCGAAAATGGATAGTCAGGCATGGATATTTCCATTTTAAGAGATTGAAAACGTTTCAGGAGTCAAACAGGGAGCCCTGTTCCAGCGGCGGATCGGCAGGCGGTTCCTCCAAATGTGGGGCTGTTTCAGGATGCAGCGTTTCCGCGGAGGGGGCGGGTGAGCCTTCCGTCCGTTCCGCTGTTGCGGAAGGAGCGGTTGTTGGCCCTTCCGTTTCCTCATTTCCGGACTTGGCCGGAGGCATGATGCGGGAGACGCGTTCCACAGGATGCCTGGTAATGATATTTCCTTGGGCACCGCGGTTTTTGATTCTCAGGTCCGCGAAGTGGAAGGGCCTGATCAGGTTACGGAGTTTCAGAACGGCTTTCAGATAAACGTTTACGCTTATCTGGGAACTGTTTTCCTCCGTTTCATGCACGGAGAAGTGGAAGATGCGCGTTCCCTTTGCGCCTCGGGTAAGCGGATATTCCTTGTCCCTGGTGAACCCTCCTATGCGGAAACGCTTGGCGTACACGGGGCCGTCTTTTCCGTCCCGGTAAATCAGGTTGAACACGGGGTCGTCCCCTTTTTTGATGACGGAAATATAAAGGGGGTTTTTACCAGCGAAAAATTTGTCCTGAATCCGCACGATTTTGAGCACGCCTGCATTGTCAATGATCAACACGTCATCCAGCGTGGAGCATTTGCAGACAGGGTTTCCCTTCTTGACGCCGTAACCGGCAAAGCCTTCGTCATCAATATACAATGTTTCATTGGCAACAGCCACCTGCGCGCGGTTTACGGAGCCGAAGGAGGAAATTTCCGTTTTCCGCGGATAGGCGGCGCCGTATTTTTTACGCAGGGCTTCAAACCAGCGGATAGTGAATTTGGTAAGCTGGTTGAGGTTCTTCTGCGTTTGTTCGATGTCCTCTTCAAGCTGGCGGATGTGCTGGTCCGCCTTGAAAGCGTCAAATTTGGAAATCCGCTTGATTTTGATTTCCGTCAGCCTTACCAGGTCGTCCCTGGTAATGGGGGCGCGCAGCCGGGATGCAAACGGCTGCAATTCCCGGTCAATGGTGCCGAGCACTTCTTCCCACGTTTCGGAATCTTCTATGGAGAGGTAGATGCGGTTTTCAATGAATATTTTTTCCAGGCTTGCCTGGTGCCACGCCTCGTTCAGTTCCTTGAGTCGGATTTCCTGCTCCTGGCGCAGGATTTCCTTGGTGGAGTCCGTATTGTAGCGCAGGATGTCGCTGACACACATGAACCTGGGTTTTTCCTCCACAATGACGCAGGCATTCGGGGAGATGCTGACTTCACAAGCGGAGAAGGCGAACAGGGCTTTCCTCGTCTGCTCCGGATCCGCTCCGGCCGGGAGATGGACCAGGATGTCCACATGCTGGGCCGTATTGTCCTCAATGCGGGCGATTTTAATTTTTCCCTTTTCCGCAGCGGAGACAATGGAATCAATTAAGATTTCCGTGGTGACGCCGAACGGGATTTCCGTGATGCGGAGAAGTTTCTTCGATTCCGTGAGGATGCGCGCCCTGATGCGGACGCGGCCCGTTCCTCGTTCTCCGTCACGGTAGTTGGTGGCATCCATCACGCCTCCGGTCGGAAAGTCCGGCAGAAGCTGGAAGGGCTGGCCGCGTAAGTAGGCGATGGAGGCTTCAATCAACTCATTGAAGTTGTGGGGAAGAATTTTACTGGAAAGCCCCACGGCGATGCCTTCCGCTCCCTGAGCGAGAAGAAGGGGGAATTTGACGGGAAGGCTGACCGGTTCCTTGTTCCTGCCGTCATAGGAGAGCTGCCATTCCGTGACTTTGGGGCTGAATACTACGTCACGCGCAAAGGAGGTGAAGCGGGCTTCAATATAGCGGGAAGCCGCTGCGGGGTCGCCTGTCAGAATATTGCCCCAGTTCCCCTGCGTGTCGATAAGCAGCCCTTTTTGTCCCAGCCCCACCAGCGCGTCTGCAATGGAACGGTCGCCGTGCGGATGGAATTTCATCGTGTCTCCCACGATATTAGCCACTTTATTATAACGCCCGTCGTCCAGGCGGTCCATGGCGTGCAGAATACGGCGCTGCACAGGTTTAAACCCGTCATTGATCTTGGGTACGGCCCGTTCCAGAATGACATACGAGGCGTAATCCAGAAAGTAGTCGGCATACATGCCTTCCACAGACTGACTCGCGGGAGCAATGTGGGCGGGTTGAGTCACGACGGCGGATATTAAAGGAATTGTTCCGGGGGGGCAAGCGCGATCTCCGTAAAGAAAATAACCGGCTTCCCTTGTCAGGGGAAGCCGGTTTTCCGGAAAAGGAAGGAATAAAAGCAATCAGGCCTGCTTGGCAGTCAGCCTGTTCTTGAGTTCCTCCGCTTCAGTGCGCAGGGTGTCGAGTTTGGCTGTCTGGGCTTCAAGGTCGGCGATTTCTTCCAGAACGGCCGCCAGGCGGCGCAGGTCGGCGGGTTGGGCGGCTGCGAGAGGCTGTGTTTTGGGAGCAGTTGTATTTTTGGTGCCGGGCTTGCGGCCGCGCTTGGCCTTGGATGCCTTCATCCAGCTTGAGATGGTCACCGTGCTGATGCCGAAGCGTTCGGCGGCTTCTTTCTGGGCACCCCTTTTGTTTTGGGTTTTCCGTTCAGCAATGAAATCAAGAACGGATTGTTTTTCTTCAGGCGTGTAGCGCCTCTTATTTTTGGTACTGTCGTTGGAGTTCATGATGTTGACGAGTGGTTATTTATTTAACTAATCATCCTTGGTCTGGCAAGAAAAAAGTATATGTGTTATAACATTTTTTAAGAGGATTCTTAAATGACTGGTACGTATTCTTGAAGTTCTATTACGGGCGCTTTACTTTATTCATGATTGTTGTTGTTAACATATTGTGTTTTTTATGATTTTGCGGGAGAATACGCGGGATATTTAAACGCTTTTCCATGTTATATCTCGGGTGAAGCCTTTTTTCGCAATCTGCCTGTTGAACCACGCACGGCGGCTGTTCCCCGCCCGTTTTCCAGACGGTATTTTGAGGTTGCAGGGGACCGCGGAATCGTATAAAATCACTCCAATTTCCCAGCCATTTTATCACGATGACCGATCAGACAGGAACCCCTTCTTCGCCGGAACCTCCCAAATTGCGACGCCGTTTGGTAACGGCAGCCCCTGCGGCCGCACCCAAGGTAAAGTTTGTTTCTCCCGCCGCGGAAGGCGTGGAGGTTGTCAAGCCGCGTTTTCTCACTCCTGAGTTGCAGGCCAAGCTGGCTCAGGAGCAGGAGGAAGCCGCCCGCCGCGCAGCGGAACAGGCGGAGGCGGACAGGATTGCTGCGGAAAAGGCGGCTGCCGAGCAGGAAGCTGCCCGTATTGCTGCCGAAAAGGAGGCGGCGAGAATAGCTGCCGAGCAGGAAGCCGCAAGAATCAAGGCGGAGCAGGAGGCTGCCGAAGCCGCGCGCATTGCCGCAGAAAAGGAGGCCGCCCGTGTAGCTGCCGAAGAGGAAAGAGCACGCCTTGCGGCGGAGCTGGAGAAAAAGGAAGCCGCTTCCGCTCCGCAGCCCGAGCCCTCCGTGGATGCCCAGATTCAGGATGCCCTTGCCAAGGTAGCGGAGGCCCAGAAAGCCCTGGCGGAGGCTCAGGCCGCTGCACTGGCCCAGGCCGCAGGGGTAGCGCCTGCGGCTGTGCAGACCCCGGAACCGTCTGTTCCGGAGCCTGCTCCTGCGGTGGGGGCTCCCAAATTGAAAGTTTTCAAGACGGACGCGGCTCCCGCTGCGGCGGAGAAATCCCCGGCCGCCGCTCCGGAAAGCGCCGTTCCCAAGCTGAAAGTATTAAAATCCCCCGTGGGGGCAGCACCAGCTTCTCCCATGGCTCCCGCTGCGGTTCCCCAGCCTGTGGCTGCCGCGGGAGCTTCCCCTGCCTCTGGCGCTCCTCCGGCGGGCGACGGCGGTATTCAGCCTCCCGCCGGAACGGAATCCGCCCGGGATATGGCCGCTTCCGTGGATAAATCCAAATCCCTGCTGCGGGGTGTCCTTTATGGGGTATGCGCCCTGGTTGTCATCGCTGCCGGCGTAGGGATTTATGCATGGAGCACCAGCAGCAAGAAAGAAAAGGTGGAAGGTGAGAACGCCCGCCTGAATGCGCTGGTCGTGGAAGGCGGGAAACTGGGCCGCAGCCGTCTGTTTGACTCCAAGAATCTCAGCCGTGTTCCGGATGTGAAAGTCGTTCCCGATGCGGAGGATGCCGCTCTGCTGCTCGCCAATGTGAGGGGAGTCAAGGGCAACAGGGAAAACTGGCCCGGCGCCGCCCACCTGGTTTCCATCATGGCCCAGATGGATGACAACATTGCCCGCCAGGTGGTGGAAGACATGAAAAAAAATGTCGGCAGGTACAGTAAGGAAAAATATTCCATGATGGTGACCCTTTTGGCCAAGTCTTCCAGCCCCGCCATGCGCGACATGCTGAAAGACCTGTACGCTTCCATCAGCGAAAGCAAGAATAAGAAGATCCAGGACAAGCAGGCCGTGGTGCTCAAGTACATGCGTTTTGCCATGAAGCTGGACGACCTTGACGACGTGATGAAGATCCTCCAGAAGAAGGATGCTTCCCCGGATTTGATTTCCTCCGCTTTCCGTACGGCGCGCTACCTGATTGACGAAGCTCCTCCAGCCAAGCGCAAGGCGCTTTCCTCCAAACTGCTCCAGTATCAGAAAAACATGCCGGAGGAAAACGTCAAAATGCTCTACAAGCTGCTGGCCCGCACCGGTGATCCCAAGGTGCTGGACATGATGGAAAAGAGCTATAAGGAGGATACCAAAAAGGCGCTTGCCATCATTACCGCCTGGGGGGACTGGAATACGGATGACGCCGTTCCGTACCTGTTCAAGGCCTGGAAAGACGAATCCCTGCATGAACGCGTGCGTTCCCAGGCCCATGATTCGATTCTCCGCGTACTCTCCGTGGACCGTGACCGGGATGACAACGCCACGCTCAAGTTGTTTGACCCCCTTATTGCGGATGCCAAAACCAGCGAACGCCGCCAGTTTCTGGTTTCCGCATTCAAGAGACTCAGCAACCGCCCGTATGTGATTCGCCTGCTGGGCCGCATCAAGCAGACTGCGGAAGACCAGAGAAACGCGGTGGAACCAAAGTTCCAGGCTGCGGAGGAGGCCTTGTTCAAGGCGGAGGACAAGTTCAAGGCCAATCCCGGCGATGCGGCAGCCAAGGCCGATTATGAGGCCAAGGAAAAGATTTATAATGAGTTGTCCAGTCAGAAGACCGGGGAAGACAAGGTGATTGCGGCGGTGGACAAGGCTCTGGAAAAGGTCAGGAAGACGCCTGTTCCCACCAGGAAGGCCGCTTCTGCCGAGGACAGGGATGATGACGACTCTTCCGTGATTAAGACAATTTAAACGGTTTTAACGGCCGTATCCGAAAACCGGAGGGAAAATAATCCCTCCGGTTTTTTATGTGCGGGAGTGACAACCATGATTGGCTGGCCGCTTCTGCGCAGATGAGGCCGAATTGGCCGTTGGCCGGGCGGAAGGGGGTAGCGGACTTACTTCATGTATTTTTTGATTTCCGGCAGCAGTGCGTCCGCCCAGAGACGGTAGCCTTTTTCTGTAAGGTGGACGAGGTCCCCGGTAATTCCCGGCAGGAAAGTGCCGTCCTTGTCCAGGAATGCGGAATTAATGTTGACGACATGGACTCTCGGCATATTTGTTTTGTCCAGCTCCCTGTTGATCATTTCATTTTGGATGCGCAGGGGGTCTTCCGCCGTTTTCCCCCGGGGAAAGATGTGCAGAAGAATAATTTCAGTGGCGGGGTGGAGCCGATGGACCCGGGAAGCTATTTCCCGGATACCCTCCGCCGTTTCCTGCGGGGTCTGCCTGCCTTTGTATTGCCCTGTGTTATTGGTGCCCACCATGATAACGCATACTTGGGGGGAATGAGGCGTTTTAAGGGCAGAATCGTCAATGCGCCACAATACATGTTCCGTCCTGTCGCCTCCTATCCCGAAATTGACAGGAGCATAGGGGGAAAAATATTGGGACCATATTTTTTTGCCGTCGGTTTCCCAGCGGTGGGTGATGGAATCGCCGATAAACAGCAGTTGGCATGGTGTTTCCGCCAGGGTCTGCTTTAACAGGGCGTGCCTCTGGCTCCACCAGTCAGCTTTTGTTTTGGAAATGTGGGCGGCATCGGGTTTTCCTTTTTCCGGCTGTTGGGAGAAAACAGGCAGGGCGAGTCCGCATCCCAGAAGGCAGATGGAGGCGGATATGGCGTTGATAGACGGGAAATGGTTCATGTTGTTTATTCAATACGGAGAATGTTTCTGCCGCCTTTCTTTTGGAGGATAAAAAATCCCGTTGGTATATTGAATGCGTTTTCCTGCCGGTACGGCATGGTACCGAAACATGGCGTGGACCCGGCTGGAACGGCAATTCCGTATTTCCTGGCGTAATGGTACTGCAGCAATGGATGGACAGCTTTGTGTTCAGGAATTGATAAAAAGAGGGAACGGCTAACGTATGTTCACGGACAGAGTCCGTTGAATTATCTGATGAATATTCCTGTTACCTTGATTTTGCTTGCTTTCCACATGGCTGCGGCGGCTTCCGCATCCATCTGTGCTTCCCGGAAAACAGAGTGGGCGGATTGGAATTATTTAACTTCTTACGGTCAATCCCTTTCTGTGGGCTGGACGGCTAAGCCCGTTGTAACGGAAAAGCAGGAGAAAGGGGGCTTGTATATGTTCAGGGGAGGGGTGAGAGCGTATGAGAACGGCAGTGACCGCAAGATGCTGGTTCCTCTGGAGGAAGGAGTGAACGGTCCGCGCGGCGAAACTCCCGTATCCGGGGCTGCCTGTCGTTTGTTCCGCCTGATGCAGCATTATTCTCCCGTTACGGCTTCCCGTATCCGGTTGATTTGTTCTGCGACGGGAGTGGGTGGGGCGAGCCTTGGTTCCCTGGGCAGGGGAACTGGAGCCTACAACCGCATTTTGGATGATTTGAAGGCCGCCAAAATACTGGCTGACCGGGAAGGGAAGACCCTTTCCATGCCTGCGTTTATCTGGACCCAGGGAGAGACGGATCACCAGGACAGAAAGACGAGGGAATGGTACCGGGAAAAAATGGAAAAGCTGATCAGGGACATAAATCATGACGCCAGGGCCGTGACCGGGCAGAAAAACGATGTGGTCTGTTTCGGCTATCAGGTTGGTTCCCATTTGAATTATTATCAGTTTAATCCTACGGATTATCCGGCTATTGCCCTGGAACAGCTGGAGATGGCTTTGGAGAAGGACAGCCGGTATGTGATGACGACCCCGATGTATCATTTCGAGTATAGCGACGGAGTCCATTTGACGGCGCCCATGTCCCGCCTTTATGGGGAGTATGTGGGCTATGTCATGAAGAAAGTCCTGTTGGATGGGGCGGACTGGAAACCCGTGCATCCCCTGACCCATAAAATCAGGAAGTCCGGAAAGGGTTGGACGGTGGAAGTGGCATTTTATGCTCCCTGCCCCCCTTTGGTTCTGGACACGAAGACGGTTGACGATCCTGGCAATTATGGTTTTTCCCTTGTGGGGGCTGAGGGAGAGGATATTGCCATCAAGTCTGTCCGGCTGGTGGGGAAAAATGCGGTACAGCTGTTGACGGAGAAGGACCCGGGGAAAGGGCGTCTACGCTATGGGATGACGATTAATGAACACCGTCCTTCCGGTCCGCGGACGGGGGCGCGGGGCTGTCTGAGGGATTCCCAGGGAGATGAGGTTAAGGCCCATATCCAGGGCAAAGATTACCGAATGGATAATTGGTGCCCCTTTTTTGATTACTCCCTGTCAAAAGGGCATTGATTTTCCGGAAATGGCTGCATGATCTTTTTTGCCGCAGGTTGTCCCCCCCTCTGCAAACGGAAAAGGATACCCGGACGGCTTGAAAAAACAGGAAAGGCTTCAGCGGTGCATACTGATTCCGGATTGTTGCGGAGGGGAGGCTTGCACGGCCATGCATGGTGTTATGCTGCGGCTTTCGTGGCCGGATGATGGCGATGTTGTGATCATTTGACCGTAGAGCAGGAGAACTTGCGGAAGTTCATCGTAAACGCCTCTTTTTTCACGAGGTTCATTTTTTCTTCTTCCGGGGGATATTTCCTGCTTCCGGTTTCTTTATGGCTGGCCTTTACAGAAGGAGCCCTGCCTGGTAGATCAGCGTAGCCGTTGCAAAACCCAGGAGGGTCAATCCGCCGAATTGAGCCAGAGCGAACCACCAGGTGCCCGCTTCCCTCTTGGCGACGGTGACGGTGCCGATGCAGGGCAGGGCGATCAGGCAGAATATCATGATGCTGATGCCCTGGAGTGGGGTGTAGCTGGCTTTAAGACGGGCGTTCAATGTCTGCTGGGCCGCCGGGGCCGAATTTCCGTCTTCCACCGCATAAAGGATACCCATCTGGGTGACGAAAATTTCCTTGGCGGCAAAGGCTCCTACCAGGGCGGAATTGATTTTCCAGTCAAATCCGGCCACTTGCGTGACGGGTTCCATCCAATGGCCTATTTGTCCGGCGTAGGAATGTTCCATGGCCGCTGCGTTTGTCGGCGCCGTGTCTTCTTCCGGCCTGGGGTAGGTGTTCAGAAACCACAGGATGATGGAGGCCCCAAGAATGAAAGTGCCTGCTTTCCGGACGTACATGAAGGCCCGCGACCACATCAGGATGCCCACCTTCCGCAGGGAGGGGAGGCGCAGGCGCTTCATGTGGTGGAGGGAATCCCTCTGGGGCGCCTTGAAAAGCGTGTTTTTCAGAAGCCGGGCGCAGCACAGCGCCAGCAGGACGCCGCTGGCATAAATCCCGAACAGCACGGGGGCCTGCAGGCGGGAAGGAAACAGGGCGGAGACGAACATCATGTAGATCGGCAGGCGGCCCGCACAGCTCATCATGGGCAGCACGGCGATGGTGACCAGGCGGTCGCTGCGCGTTTCAATTCTCCTGGTGGACAGGATGGCGGGAACCGAACAGCCGAATCCCAGCAGGAGGGGGGCAAAGCTGCTGCCGTTCAGCCCCATGATTTTCATGATGCGGCTCATCAGGCGGGAAACCCTCATCATGTATCCGCTGTTTTCCAGGACGGTAATGGCCCCGAAGAGGAGAACCACGTTGGGCAGAAAGGCCAGTACGCCGCCCACGCCTCCTACCACGCCTTCCCCCAGCAGGGATTGCAGGCGGGGCCACGGTTCCAGCATGCGGCTGGCCCAGACGCTGAACAGCTGGGTGCCCGTCTGGATGAGCCTGACCAGAGGATCCCCGATAGCGAAGCTCAGGAAGAAAATAATATAAACGATGCCCAGGAAGATAAGAGAACCCCATATCCTGTGCATCAGGACGGCATCCAGTCTGGCCCTCCACAGGTTATCCTTCGCCTCTGCCTCCCGTTCCATAACGTTTACCGGGACGTAACTTAAAATCTGTTCATTTGACAGGCAAGCCTAAAAGCCCGGTTCCGCGGAAAGGGGCATGGAAACCAGGCATTCCGGCCGTTTTTGGGACGGGGCTGCCGCATGGGCCCCGGATGGGGCCGCAGACTTTGTTTTTTAGCGGCGCAAAGCCGCCAGGCCCTGGATGAAAAGGATGGCCGCAGTACAGCCGAATACCATGGAGGGCAGGCACTGAAGCATGTACAGCGGATCTGTGGAACCGTTTCCGTAGGAGGGGAAAATAAAGGCCAGAATCAACGCTATCAGGGACAGCCCCCATGCCAGCCATGATGTAGCGGGAATCCGGCGGCCGGATGCTGCGGCTGGCAGCTGCGGCAGGTTTTCCTGCCGGATGCCGCGTTCGTCAGTATCGCGTCCGGAGAAAGCCGGCCGCTTTTTCCTGACGGGAGGCAGGGCGGCCTGCGTTTTCATGGCGTTTTCCGGTTTGCGGCCGGATGGCGAAGAGGAGGCTTCCCCGAAGGGAAGCCCCGTTGTAACATGAATCAAAACGCCGCACGCCGGGCAGCGCATGCCGGTTTTGGCGTCCAGTCCGGCCGGGTAGGTGTACCCGTGGCCGCATTGGGAGCATGTGGCGGATTCTCTCATGATCTGGCCCGAATGGATGTTAGTCGTCCAAGGGAAGCAGGTCCTCCTGGTCAGCCTTGGTTTCGGGCCTCTGGCGGATTTCCTCAAGCTTGGCTTTCATCTGTTCACAAATGTCCGGATGCTGGGAGGCTACGTTGTCAAGTTCCTTCGGGTCTTTTTCCAGGTCAAAGAGGCTTCCTCCTTCCGGGGACTTGCTCATTTTTGCGGAGGCTCCGTTGATGCCGTCGCGAATGGCCACGCCGGCGGGAATGAATTTCCATTTGCCGTGGCGAATCGCCAACGCCTTGCCAGTGCTGTTGATGACATGGTAGTCACGCCCTTTGGCGGATTTGCCCAGAAGGGCGGGCAGCACGTTTTCAGAGTCACGGAAGGAATTGGCCTTGCCGGGGGCCAGCAGTTGTTCCAGGGAGGCTCCCAGATCCATCTGGTTGAGCAGGGCTTTGCTCGTGGTTCCGGGGTTGATCACGCCGGGCCATTTGACGATGAACGGAATGCGGGAACCTCCTTCCAGAATGCTGTATTTGCCTGCCCGGAAGGGGCCGGCGGGGGAATGGGTGGCGTTGTCCCGGACGGCGAAATCCCTGTAGCCGTCATCCAGCACGGGGCCGTTGTCGCTGGAGAAGATCACCAGGGCGTCTTTTTCCAGACCGGCCTGTTGCAGAGCCTCTGTAATGCGGCGCACACAGTCATCCAGTTCCACGGTCACGTCACCGCGCACGCCGTGCCGGCTCTTGCCCACAAAGCGTTTTTCCGGGCAGCGCGGCACGTGGATGTCATGCGTGGCGAACATCAGGAAAAACGGTTCCTTGGCTTTGGCGCTCTTTTGAATGTATTCAATGGCCTTATCCGTAATGACATCGGCGTTTTCCTCATCCTTCCACAAGGCGCTTTTGCCGCCCTTCATGAATCCGATGCGTCCGATTCCGTTGATAATGGCCTGGTTGTGTCCGTGGCTCCACATGAGTTTGAGCTGGTCCTTATTGTCCTTGCCATTGGGAAGCCCGGGGAAGTTGTGCCTGTAGGATACTTCAATGGGGTCGTTCGGGTCCAGGTTGCGGACATTGCCGTTTTCCAGAATCACACAGGGAACGCGGTCGCCCGTAGCGGCGAAGATAAAGCTCTCGTCAAATCCGATTTCGTTCGGGCTGGGGGAGATATGTTTGTTCCAGTCAATTTTCTTCCCCTTTTCCCCCAGGCCCAGGTGCCATTTGCCTATCATGTAGGTTTTGTAGCCGTGGGATTGGAGCATCTTGGGCAGGGTGGGCTTCTTGGTATCGATAATGAGGGCGGCGTCTCCCGGCAGGATGCCCGTGCCTTCCTTGCGCCACGGATATTCTCCTGTGAACAGGGCATAGCGGGAAGGGGTGCAGACGGATGTGGTGGAATAGGCGTCCGTGAAGCGGCAGCCCTGCTCGGCAAGCTTGTCGATGGAGGGGGTGGGAATTCCCTTGGCTCCATAGCAGCCTACGTCTCCATAGCCGAGGTCGTCAGCGTAAATCATGACGATGGCCTTGGGGGGCTTGACCGTTGGCGTGACTGCGGCCGGGCAGGCCGCTGCCGCCGCCAGGGCAAGCATCAGGTGTAATGCGGATTTATTCATGTTGTCAGGTGTGTGTGATTATAATTTTCCGGAAAGGGCGGTCGGAAGGATGCCGCTGTTTAAGCGTGGGCCGAACCTTCGGGGGTGTCCGGAGGCTGTTCGCCGGGATGTTCCGGCGGAAGCACGGGTTCCGTCATGGGGCGCATGCTGGCATTCTGCCAGATGTACCGCTTGTAAAGGACCTTGATGGCGGCTGTCAGGGGGACAGCCAGCAGGGCACCGATTAAGCCGCCCAGGATGAGTGTCCAGATCAGCACGGAAAACATGACCGTGAGCGGGTGGAGTTCCACGGAATCCCCCACGATTTTCGGCTGGATGATCCATCCGTCAAATTGGTTGACGGCCAGGAAGATGCTCGAAACAATCAGCACGTGCTGGAAATCCCCCCATGTGAACCAGGCCAGCAACACCGCAGGGATAAATGCGGTGATGATACCCAGGTAGGGAATGATGCCCAGCACGCAGACCGCGGCGCCAATGGTAATGGCGTACGGCAGGCCGATCAGCTTCAGGCAGATGGCAATCAGAATGCCTTCAATGATGCTTACCAGCATTTGGCCGCGGAAGAAGGAAATCAGGTAGCCGTTGATTTCCTCCATGGTGTCCACCACGTCTTTTCTGAATTTGGAGACTTTCAGGGGCAGGATGCTGGGCCATTTCTCTTTGATTTTATCCGCCTCCAGCAGAAAATAAAAAGCGAAAATGGGCGTAATCAGGATGCTGACCATGATTCCTATGGTGCTGTACAGGGCTCGCCCTCCGGAAGTGAGCCAGCTCATCAGCCTGTCCTGGTAAAAGGAGGAATTGATGGTCATGTAGGCTCCCAGCTTTTCCCGGGCGGTCCGGGCGTTTCTCAGGTCATGGATTTCCGCCTCCGTATAATGGCTGGCATTCAGTTCCCGCAGACTGGTTCTGTAAACACTGTCAATGGTGCGGGAAATGAAAGGTATTTCAATGGTGGAGTCAATCAGTTCGGAGGTTTTGTTCCATAGCTCCATCCGGTTGTCGATCAATTCGTCCGTTTGCCTGATCAGGGGAGGAAGAATCGTGGCTCCAAAGCCTACCAGGACAGCCAGAGCCGCAAACATGACCGTGACTACGGCCCAGGGGCGGGAGAATTTGAGACGCACCAGCCAGGAAACGATGGGTTCCAGCAAATACGCCACGACGGCGGCAATCAGGATGGGCAGGAGCACCGGTTCCAGAAACCCCAGAAGTTCCACCACTTCAAAAATGACGAAGGCCGCAATGCCCAGCATCACCAGAATGGAGGCGCCTGTCAGGGCATGCCAGCAGGTTTTTTTCTGGAAAGGGGAGGGAATGGCGAGGGCGGCGGAAGTTTGGGTATTCTGATGTTGTTCGTTGTTCATGCCGGTGTAGAGAGATGGCTGGTTGCTGGCCCGGCTCAGGCAGCGGAGGCCTTGTCCGTTTTCCCGTCAGCTGCGGGAGAGGCTTCATCCGGAGTTTCTCCGGCCGTAGCCGGAGGCTGCTGGCCGTCTGCGGAGGGCTGGGTCTGTTCTTTTTTTTCCTGCTGCCTGACGTGGTTTTCGAATTCCTGTTCCGTAATGGCCTGGGGCGTGGGGTAATAATCCCCGGCAGGGGGCGCGGCCGGAACTTCCCATTGGATGCGCACCAGCCTGTTCCTGCGCTGGACCACCACGCTGGCCTGAGCCCCCCGCTGGGTGGTAACATATTCTACGAGGTCCGGATAGGGATTCTTTCTTCCATTGATGGAAATAAGAACATCTCCCGTTCTGAGGCCGGCGTCCCATGCGGGCGACCACTCTGCCACGTAAGCTTTCATGGGGCCGTTCCCGTTGCTGTCCTGGATAAAGGTGCCTCCCATCAGGTTGAAGGAGGCGGGGGCGGGCATCCGGTGGCTGGTGGAGCTGAAATAAAGGGCGTTCCCCGGGCCGTCCAGCCAGAACTGGCGTGCGGCCAGAGCGCCGTAGCCCAGGATGATGTCGATGTCATCGGGGATGCCCATCACTTCCGGGTTGGCGAAGCTTTCACAGAGCAGGATATTTTTTAATTCCAGTGGACCGAGCTGGAAGGAGCTTACATGCATGCATTCGTGGGCGTAAAAGCCGCCTGCGGCGGGGCTGTAGCCGGAATAGACGCTGACGAACGCATCCGGGTAGGCCTGCTTAATGGCATTCCAGCGTTTTTTGGAGATGTAAACGGCGTGGGGGGCTCCCGTGTCCAGAATGATGCGCCTTCCGTGCTTGTCCGCGATTTGCGGATAGTCGGACCCGGGAATCAGGGAAAGCTTGTTCCAGCTTTTTATTCTGGAGGGAAGTTTATTGAAAAAACGGTGGGAGCGTTTGGGATAGTTGATGTTCCACACATATTTCCGGATGCATTCCCAGCCCAGCAAACCGTCATACGGGGCCTGGTCTGCCATTACTACGTCCTGTTTCCGGGAAATGGGTTCCCCGTCATCCTTCAGGGAAACGGGCACGTTGGCCGTGCGCATGGCGCCCCTGCCGCGCAGGCGTGCGCCGATGGATTCCACTGCCGGGGAGAAAAGCAGGGATGTCTGGACTGCTCCCGTGTCTACGCCCATCATTAATTGCGTTCCGGAGCTCCACGCCAGCGCCACGGGGGTGCCGTCCAGGGGATTGGCCGCGTCAATGGGCGGGGAGCTGCTGTCCTGGATAGGCCGGTGCGATACGCAGGAAACGCACAGCATGGTTGCCAGAAGCATGATGGAGGAACGGAACATAAAGTATTCCGTTCATAACAAACAGACCATAGGCTGGCAAGGTTTCCTTCCTGCTTACAGGGCTTTTTGACGGCATCAGAACGTAAAAACCGCTGCTTGCCGGAGGGTAGCTCATGCAGAAGCATGATATTCAAAATGCGGGCGCGTGCGTTTTTTGAGGCTCTATATCATGGACGGGAATTTTGCCGTCTGCCGCGTCCGGCGTTCCGTTCCAGCGAGGGGGCGGCTGCCTTCATTTTCCCCATGCTGTCCCCAAGGGAGGGCTGAAGCTGGAGCGCTCCCAAAAATCTTGATTTTCACAAGGAGCCGTATAGGGTAGCGGTGAGCCGCTATGACCACCCCTACGTTTGAAGATGCCGTGAGCCGTATCGTACGGAAGGATCCCCGTTTTGCGGAACGGGCATATTCTTTTCTGAAAGATGCGCTGGATTTTACCATGCAGCGCGTTGAAGAAAGGGAAAACGGCTCTCAGAGGCATGTCAGCGGGCAGGAACTGCTGGAAGGGTTCCGGGATTACGCCCTCGCCCAGTTCGGGCCCATGGCTTCCACCGTGATGAAGGAATGGGGGCTTAGGAACGGGAAGAATGTGGGGGAGATGGTTTTTTTACTGATTGAGGAAGACGTTTTTTCCAAACAGCCGGAGGATTCCCTGGATGATTTCAAGGGCTTCATGAGCTTCCGCAAGGCTTTTGAAGAACCTTATGAATTTCAGGACCAGCCCAGTTGAACCGCCCGATACCGCCATGAACAAGGAACCCGATGTACGCTGGCCCGCTGAATGGGAGCCTCAGGATGCTGTCTGGCTGTCCTGGCCCCACCGCAGGGATTTATGGCAAGGGGGGCTGGACGAGTTGCAGCAGACTTATGGGAGCGTGGCCGCTGCCATTGCTCCGCATGCCCTTGTATGCGTGAATGCCGCAGCTCCCCTTCATCCCGGCGTCAGGCAGGCGATGCTGGCCGCCGGAATGAGTGAGGAGCAATTCCGCCTGTTCAACCACCCGACCAACGACGTATGGTGCCGGGACCACGGCCCCGTTTTCGTCCAGGATGTGAAGGACGGTTCTCTGATGCTGGCGGATTGGCAATTTAATGCGTGGGGCGGCAAATTTGCCCCGTGGGACCTGGACAACGGCGTTCCCGCCCTGATTGGGGCGGCGCTGGGGCTTCCCGTGCGCAGTTCTTCCCTGATTCTGGAAGGGGGGGCGATTGAGGGCAATGGGGACGGCTTGCTGGTGACGACGGAGTCCGTGCTGCTGAATCCCAACCGCAATCCGGATTGGAGCCGGGCCATGATTGAGGAGGAATTGAAGCGCATGCTGGGCGTCAGAGCCGTTTTCTGGCTCGGTTCCGGCATTGAAGGGGATGATACGGACGGCCATATTGACGACATGGTGCGTTTTGTGTGCCGGGATGCCGTAGTCTCCATCGTGGAAACGGATTCTTCCTCTCCCCATTACCGCGCTCTGGCGGAGAATAATGAACGCCTTCAGGATTTGAGATGCGTGGACGGTTCCGGGGTGGAGGTGATTCCCCTGCCGATGCCGGATCCCCTCCATGCGGAGGACTGGCGCCTGGATCAGCTCCCTGCCAGTTACGCCAATTTCCTCATTGTTAATGAGGCCGTCATTGTTCCCGTATTCAACCAGCCCCGGAATGACGATCGCGCCCTGGGCATTTTGCGTGAATGTTTCAGCGGAAAACAGGTAATAGGGGTGGATGCCCGCAAGCTGGTGCTGGAAGGCGGCGCCATCCACTGCATCACCCAGCAGCAGCCCCGGCCGGGGAAGGAGGGACTGTGAGCGGAGGGGAAGGAATAACGGTGGATGTGATTCTGCCGATGGAAAAGGCCGGCAGCGAGCGCGTGCGCCGCGCTGCCGTGGCGCGGAAGCTGGGTATTTCCCCCTCCCGTATCAAAGATGTGCGGCTGGTGAAGGAGTCCATTGACTCCCGGCAGAAAAAAATTCTCTTCCAGCTTCGGCTGCTGGTCGGGGTGGATAGCCCGCTGCCGCCGGAACGTCTTCCCTCCCGGGATTATCCGTCCGTCCGTCCCGGCTCCCCCGTGGCGCTGATCGTTGGATTCGGACCGGCCGGGATGTTCGCCGCGCTCCGCTGTTTGGAACTGGGTATGAAGCCTGTGGTTCTGGAACGGGGGAAGGATGTTTCCTCCCGCCGGTTTGACCTGGCTCCCATCCTGCGCCGCGGCACGGTGATGGAGGATTCCAATTACTGTTTTGGAGAGGGAGGGGCAGGCACGTTTTCCGACGGGAAGCTGTTTACGCGCGCGACCAAGAGAGGCCCCGTCCGGGAGGTTTACGAGATTTTTGTAGCCCACGGAGCGCCCAGGGAAATTTTAACGGACGCCCACCCGCATATTGGCTCCAATCTGTTGCCCAATGTCGTCAAAGCCATCAGGGAATCCATCCTTCGCGCGGGCGGGGAAATTCATTTCAATGCCCGTGTGGAGCATCTGCTCCGTTCTGCGGACGGCCGCCGCATACGCGGCGTGGCCTGCGCGGATGGCCGGGAATTTGCGGCGGATTCCGTTTTGCTGGCTACCGGGCACAGTGCCCGGGACGTGTACCGCATGATGCTGGCGGAGGGGCTGGCTCTGGAACAGAAATCCTTTGCCGTGGGTGTGCGCATTGAGCATCCCCAGGCGTTTGTTGATGCGCGCCAGTACCACCTGAATCCGGAGCAGAGGCGCCCGGAGCAGCTTCCGGCAGCCCGTTATTCCGTGACGACCACCATCCAGGACCGCGGCGTCCATTCCTTCTGCATGTGTCCCGGCGGCTTCATCGTGCCCGCCGCCACGGAGAACGATGAGGTAGTGGTCAACGGCATGTCTCTGGCCCGGAGGGATTCTCCATTTGCCAATGCCGGTTTTGTAGTCAGCGTGCATCCGGAAGATACGGAACCGTTTTGCAGGGAACACGGGGTGCTGGCGGGCGTGGCGTACCAGAAAGCGCTGGAGACGGCTTCCTGCCGTGCCGGAGGAGGCATGCAGAAAGCCCCGGCCCAGAAGGTGGAGGATTTTCTGAAAGGGCGCGTTTCTTCTTCCCTGCTGCCTACCAGCTATCATCCCGGCATCGTATCCCATCCCCTTCATGAATTGCTCCCGGAAGGGATTGTCTGGCGCATGCGGGAGGGGCTGCGGCAGTTTGACCGTAAATGGCGGGGATTTGCCGGAGCGGACGCCCAGCTCATTGGCTGTGAGACGCGCACCAGCTCCCCCGTGCGCATTCCAAGGGACCCCGCCACGCTGGAGCATCCCGGTCTGGAGGGCCTGTACCCATGCGGCGAAGGGGCGGGTTACGCCGGCGGCATTGTTTCCGCCGCCCTGGACGGACGCCGTTGTGCGGAGGCCATGGCGCAGCAGGCGACCCGCTAGGTTTTTTCAAGCGTCCGGCCGCCGGAGCGATGCAGCTTTTCTGCGTTTCTGGATGAAGATACGCCCCTGTGAGCCTTGTTATGCCGGAACCGGATGCCATCAAGCCGGGAATGGGGGCAGGCTTGTTTTTTCCGGGAAGGAAAGACAGTCCGCCGTGGCGGCGGCCGTCAATGCTGCGGGATGCGGCGGAAGGGAAGAATATTGTTGACCCTGCGCAAAAGATTCCTGTAACGTGATTTCATGTCAAATCTGTTCCGGTGGGGAATTCTCCCTGCGTTTTTGATGACTTTTTCCGGCATGTCCCAGGATATAGCGGCGCCCTCCATGGCTAATGTGGATTTGGAAATGGAGGATGAAAAGAAAATAGCGGCGTACAGGGAGGCCATGGCCAGGCACTTGCAGCTGGGCATTATTTGGACGTGCATTGTGGAGTTGGAGGAAAAGGATAATCGTGCGGTGCTGGTGGCCACGCTGAAATATATTCAATCTCCCGAATGGGCTGGGATTCTGGATAAATGCCCTTCCGATTACCGCGCCATGCATCTGAAGATGATTAGGGAGTCCGGGAAATTGCTGGAACGGGTGGAAAGAGAGAAGATGACTGCCGATGAAATTCAGAACGCTTACGGAAAGTACGGAGGCCAATACATGAAAATGGGGGGGAGCATTCTGGAAAAATATCGGCTGGAGAATTGTTCCGTACAGTTTTCTTTATTCCTGATGCGGGAAACGGAAGGATTGGATGATAAGGAAAGGTTGAAGGCTCTTTACCGTATCAGGAAGGATATCCTCTCCGGAAAACTGAAGGTTCCCGGAGAGGGCGGAGGGATGGGCGAATCTGGGTTGGAGGAATGACCGGGATGCCGGGCCAATTTCCCGGAACGGTTCCGGAACTCCTGTGTTTCCTTTCTCCCGTTGTTCATTTCCACCCGGGGCCTTCCTTTTTTTGCAGGTTAAGTCTTGCCAGGGCAGGGGGCTTGGGGGCATAATCTGCAAGTTTCACAACCGCACACAGCCATGAAAGTCATCGTCATCTACGGCAGCCCGAATGATAAGCCCTTTATGGAACCGGCCCGCGAGTATTTTGCTCAGGAGAATGTTCCTTATGAAGAAACCGTTCTGTCCGCCCACCGCGACCTTCCGGAGCTGATCAGGTTCCTGGGGGATTTGGAAGCCAGCGGAGAAAAAGCGGTTATCCTGGCTGTGGCCGGCCTGTCTGCCGCCCTTCCCGGCGTGGTGGTGATGAGCTGTTCCCTCCCGGTTATCGGCGTGCCGGTCCCCGGAGGCCCCCTGAACGGTATTGACGCCCTGCTGGCGATTGCCCAGTGTCCCGGCGGCGTGCCCTGCACTACGGTTGGCTTGCATAAGAAGACCCCCGTCAATGCCGCCATGGCCGCCCACCGCATTTTAAAACTGGCGGGGCTGTAACGTGAACTTTTTCCCCCATCCGGCAAATGACTCCTCCTTCACAGGAAATCGTATTGGACGGTCCGGGAATTTCCCGTGCGCTTGAGCGCATGGCCCACGGCATTGTGGCCCGTTTCCCCGGAGAACCTCTCGCCATCGTCGGCCTGCTCAGCCAGGGGGATGTGATTGCCCGGCGTCTGGTGGACAAGGTAAAGGAGCTGGGAGTGGAAGCCCAGTACGGCTCTATTGATATTTCCCTGTACCGGGATGACATCTTCAAGCTGGAAGCCCGGCCTTCCCTCCGTTCCTCCAATTTGCCGTTTTCCACGGATGACATGAGGGTCGTGCTGGTGGACGACGTCCTTTATACGGGGCGCACCATACGTGCGGCCCTGAACGCCCTTTTCGACTACGGCCGTCCGGCCCGTATTGAACTGGCGTGCCTGATTGACCGCGGCGGGCGGGAAGTTCCCATCCAGCCGGATTATACGGGGCACGTGCTGGACCATGCCGGAGCCAAGGTCATCGTAAGCATGAAGGAGGCTGACGGCGAGGACAGCGTGGTCATTCCTTCCCACTGAAAATTTTCCAATCCATTCTCCGTTTCCCATGAATCATCCCCGCAAGGATCTTCTTAATATCTCCTCATTGACTGACGAGGAAATTCACACGCTGCTGGATTCGGCCGGCCCGATGAAGGAGCTTTTTACCAAAAGCGTCAAAAAGGTGCCCGCCCTGAAAGGCAAGTCCGTTCTGACGCTTTTTTATGAACCCAGCACCCGCACCCGTTCCTCTTTTGAGGTAGCGGCGGAACGTCTGTCTGCGGACGTGACCAATTTCACGGTGTCCACCTCTTCCGTGGTGAAAGGGGAATCCGTACAGGACACGATCGCCACGCTCCAGGCCATGAAAGTGGATTATGTAATCGTGCGCCATTACAACAGCGGCTTGCCGAACGTGATTGCGCGCCATACCTGCGCCAGTGTGGTGAACGCCGGGGACGGAGCCCACGCCCATCCCTCTCAGGCGCTGCTGGATTCCTTTACCATCCGGGAGGTGTTTCCGGATGTGAGGGGAAAGCGTGTTCTGATTGTGGGGGACATCCTGCATTCCCGCGTGGCCCGTTCCACCTCCCTGCTGATGAAGAGGCTGGGGATGGAGGTCGCCTTCCTGGGGCCGGGTTCCCTGGTGCCGCGCACCGAACATTCCGGCATTCCCCGTTTTTCCGATTTCAATGAGGCGTTTGCCTGGAAGCCGGACGTAATTTACCTGCTGCGCGTTCAAAAAGAGCGGCAGGACGCCCCTTTCTTCCCCAGCGCCCGGGAGTACAACAAGATTTACGGCGTCACGGAAGAACGCCTGAAGCGCATTTCCGGTGAAGGCCTGTACATCATGCATCCGGGGCCGGTCAACCGCGGCGTGGAAATCTGTGACCTGGCGATGGACTATGAGCGCTGCCTGATCAACCGCCAGGTGGAAAACGGCATCGCCTGCCGCATGTCCATCCTTTACCATCTCACTCCGCAAACCCAGCACTGATTGTTCATGAAAACTTCCGTACTTATTCGCAACGCCCGGCTGACGGACGGTTCCGCCCCGGCGGACCTTCTGGTTTCCGGGGGGGTGATTACAACGAAAGCTCCTGCCGGAACGCTTTTGGAGAGCGCCGCGGAAAAGGCGCTGGATGCTTCCGGGAAACTTGTTCTGCCCGGCCTGTTCGACATCCATGCCCATTTGTGCCAGCCCGGCCGGGAGGACAAGGAACGTGTGGCTACGGCTACCGCCGCCGCCCTGCATGGAGGAGTGACCGGACTGATGGCGATGCCGGATACCGAACCCGTGATGGACAATGCCGCCCAGATTACCACGTTCATGGAAATATGCCGGACGGATGCTCTGGTGGAGGTTATCCCCTCCGGTTGCCTGACCAAGGGGGACGGCGGGGAAGAGCAGGCCTCCTACGACTCCCTGCGCGCCAAGGGCGTCCGTTTCATCACGGACGGGGACCGTGCGCCGGACAACATGCTGCTGCTGTACCGCGCCATGCAGTACGCCAGCAATTTGAACCTTACTTTCGCCCTGCGCGGAGACGTGCCGTCCCTGACGGCCAGGGCGGCCATGCACCCGGGCACTACTTCCTACCGTCTGGGGTTGATGGGCTCCCCCTCCTGTGCGGAGGAAATAGGGCTGGAAACCATCATCCGCCTTTCCGTGGATACGGGCAACTCCCTGCATGTGCAGACCGTCTCTACGGCCGGCAGCGTGGATATCCTGCGCCGCTGCAAGCGGAAAACCGCCGGGTTGAGCGCGGAAGCGGCGCTTCACCATCTCCTGTTCACGCATGAGGACGTGGGCCGGTACGATACCTGCTACAAGACGCTGCCGCCCCTGCGCGACCAGTCGGATGTGGATGCCCTGATTGCCGCCGTGAATGACGGCACCATTGACTGCATTGTTTCCGATCACACGCCCTGCACGCCGTTTTCCAAACTTCAGGATTTCGTTGTCGCCCCGCAGGGCATGATTGCGCTGGATACGTTCCTGCCCGCTATTTACCAGTATCTGGTGGAACCTGGAAAAATGTCCTGGCAGACGGTGGTGCGCGCCTGCAGCGACGCTCCCCGCAGGCTGATGGGGCTGGCCCCCGTCTCCCTGGAAGAAGGGGCTCCGGTCAATCTGGTGGTGTTTGACCCGGAAGGAGAAACGCCCGTCACGGATGAAACGCTCCGCAGCCGCGCCCGCAACACCCCATTCCTGGGCAAGACCTTGAAGGGAAAAGTGGATGCCGTGGTGTTCGGAGAACAGCTCCACCGCTTCTGATGAAAGCGTCACGGAGAAAGGCCGGCAGCTATTAATTATTAACTATCAGTCTCCGCTTGCAGCCCGTCGCCCGCGTCAGCACGTGTTATCCGGACAAATTCGGTGCGCCGCGCCAGAGCGGCCTGGTTCCGGATGCGCGGGCGCGGCTGGTATTTGAGCCGCCGTTCCGTCATCCGGATGCCGTTCGTGGTCTGGAAGGGTTTTCCCATCTGTGGCTGGTCTGGGTGTTCAGTGAAAACGTGGATAAGGGGTGGAGCCCTACGGTCCGGCCTCCGCGGCTGGGGGGCAATGTGCGCATGGGGGTGTTCGCCACGCGTGCGCCGTTCCGTCCCAATCCCATCGGGTTGTCTGCCGTCAGGCTGGAACGGGTGGAATTGCATCCTCTGGACGGCCCGGTATTGCATCTTTCCGGCGTGGATTTGGTGGATGGCACCCCCATTCTGGATATCAAGCCCTATGTTCCTCTGGCGGACTGCATTCCGGAGGCGTCGGAAGGGTTTACGGCTGTCCCCTATGAACGGCTGGATGTGGAAATTCCCGAATCTTTTGGCGGTTCCATGTCTCCGGAAGAGAGGAGTGCGCTGGAAGATACGCTGTCCCTGGATCCCCGTCCCCAGTATCAGGATGATCCGGAACGGGTTTACGGCCTTTCGTTCTCTGGCTGGGAGGTGAAATTCAAGGTAAAGGACAAGCGGCTGCGCGTATTGTCCCTGGAAAGAAGGCGAAGCGGTCCCGGCCTTTTTTGATATGCGGGTCATTCCTTAGGTATTTTTTGGAATCTACATACTTGACTAATCAGGAGCTTAGTTTTTATACCTTATTATCACTGCCACACCTCTATGTACTCATCCGAGTATACAAATCTAGGGTATTTTTCTTTCAATAGAGAAATTGTTTCAGAAAATATTTCATAATAGGATTTCATTTTTTCTTTCGGAAACCAAAAATGAAAATCGGGTGTTGCACATGTATACTTCATCCCTTCTTTATAATGTGCAAATCTATTACGATCATCGTATAATTTTTTCAGTATTGATATTTTATGAGGTGGTATAACTTTCAAATAATTTATTTTATCAATTATATTAAACGATGTGATAAGTTTTTTCACTAATATATTTTGTTCACGACCTATTGTTTTTTCTAATTGCTGCTTAAAAACAGAGTTGGTGAAGGCTTCAATACTAAGCCCCCAAAAAATTATTGCACAAATAGCATTCTTTATTCCCTCAGGACAAATAACTGTTTCAAATTCCGAAATTTCATCACCTTCGCTGATAGGAACTCTTGTGTGTATATGCTCAATGTCATTTAGATATTTGTTATAGGCATCGGCGGCAAGGTCTTGGAAGATTCTTTCTGCGTTAATTCTATATCCTTCTGACATAAGGACATCATACTGTTATATCGCTACATTGTCAAAAATTAGCTCCATCTAACTCTTCGCCTAAGATTTATAAGGACAATTTTCTACTCGCCCTATATGGGTAAGAAAATTGTATACCAAATAAACTATCAAAATAATCTTCAATACGCTGAAAATAAACGCGTACGAACTAATCAAAACACGACAAAATTTCTATATCAACCAAGCAATGATATGGGACAAACTAAGCTCAAATACACTTCCTTATATGAGTTCTTCTTCGAATTTCCTAATGAGGAATCTGCCCGGAAGTATTTTGAGAAGAAGCGTTGGAATGGTCGTGTCCGTTGTCCTCATTGTGGTTCTGACCATATCACCGAATGTAAGGATCACTCTCCAATGCCTTACAGATGTAGGAAATGCAGAAAATTTTTCAGAGTCAGATTTGGTACAATTTTAGAGGAATCCAAATTGCCTCTTCACAAATGGTTGATGTGTATGTACCTGTTGGCAACATCTCGTAAAGGTATTTCCTCCATTCAAGTTTCAAAAGAACTCGGAATTACTCAGAAGAGTGCCTGGTTCCTCTGTCAAAGAATCAGGGAATTTTGGATGAAGGATAAAAAAGAGAAGTTGGATGGTATTGTAGAAGTAGATGAAAACTTCATTGGAGGTAAGGAATCCAACAAACACTTTTCCAAGAAGCTGAACAAGGGAAGAGGTTCAGTAGGTAAATTGATTGTCATCGGGGCCAAACAGAGGAACGGAAAGGTGATCGTCAAACATATCGACGATACTTCCGCTTACAATTTACAAGGATTCATCGGAAGACATGTAGAGAGGAATTCCAATGTGTTTACGGATGAGTTCAAGTCTTACAAGGGACTTGTCGGATTTATCCATGAGTTATCAACCATAAAGGGAAACAATACGTCAATGGTAATGTTCATACCAATTCCATTGAGAGCTTCTGGTCTCTACTGAAGAGAGGTTACTATGGCGTTTACCATTACATGTCCCCTAAGCATTTGAAGAGGTACATT